>NZ_MRUJ01000115.1:0-41298 GCF_002099325.1 Frankia sp. KB5
CCACAGCCACGACACCGCCACACGGCGGAACCAGCCCCTCCACGCCATCGCCGAATACTTACGTCCAGCCTGCTCGGTCGGCCCATCAGCCAGACTGCGGACGGGGAACTCCTTGTGTCGGTGGTCGACGAGCATCCGTCCGAGGCGGAGAACGCGCGCGGCTACGTGACAAACGACAGGATGCTCATGCACACGGACCCTACCGACGTCGCGGCACTGCTGTGCCTACGGCAGGGCGCCCACGGCGGGAGTGGCATCTATGCAAGCGCAGAAACGATCCTCAACGCACTGACCGAGAAGGCCCCCACCATTGTACCCGAGTACTTTCGCCTGTGGCCCTGGGATCTGCGAGGGATACAGCGCCCAGGTGCCGCTCAGATCGTCCTCACGCCAATCTTCGGCATCCAACATGGCGAACTGATCTGCAGGTACGGCTCGTCAATGCTGAGACAGGGGGCAATGCGACGTGCGGGCCATCGCTTAGCCGGTGATCGAATGATCCTCGACATATTCGATGAGGTTGCCCAGCGACCAGAACTGTCCTTGCGTTACACGTTACGTCGAGGAGAGAGCGTCTGGCTGAACAACTACAGGGTCCTGCATGGTCGCGAGAGTTTCGAGGACGAAGCGGCGTCCGGAATGGTCCGTCACCTGTTGCGGACGTGGATCTGGCTACACACGCGGCCCGCGATACCTCCCGAGTTCCTGGCGTTTTCTGAGGAATTCGGTCTGTGAAGTGCTTTTCGCCCAATGCAACTTGCTTCGCTATGTCGTCGGCCGGACAGTCAGGTTCGGACCGCAAGAACGACCAGCTCGCGCGAGGTTGGAATGATAGGCGAGCCGTCCCAGCTCCCCCGCACGGTTACCGGTGCGAAGCCGGCGTTGAGGAGCGCCGCCGTGACCGTCTCCCTGGACGGAAAGCGGAGTGTGCTCGTCGTAATCAACTCGTCGCGGTCGACGCCGAACCTGTACACGGTCTGGTAGGTCACCCGTTCACCGGCGACGTCGGTCACCTCGTGATGGACCTCGACGCGGCCAAGCCCGTTGACATGGACTACCCGGTGCGACCGAGCTGGGGTCCACTCGGCCCAGGCCCGGGCAGCGGGGTTGCGCGTTTCGAAGGCGAGGCGGCCGCCGGGGCGTAGGTGGGCGTGCGCGCCGGCCAGGAAGAGGCGCATGTCACTGTCATCGAGCAACACTTGGAAAGCATGGCCGGTCATCGTGACGAGGTCGAAACGACGGCCAAGGCGGAGGGCGCGCGCGTCGCCGACGACCCACAGGGCGCAGTGAGCAGGGTCGCGCCGTCGAGCCTCCGCCAGCATCGCCCCCGAAGGGTCTACTCCGACGACGCGGTGGCCCTGCTGGACMAGCACGTGGCTGAGTCGCCCGGTCCCGCAGCCGACGTCGAGCACGTCGAGTGGTCCGGCCCCCGCGAGTCGCTGATAGTGGTCGGTGTCCGGACCCGGGCCGTGGAGGGCGGCGTACACCGCCGCGACGCGAACGTCGACGTAGCTTTCATCGCGCCCGCGGGACGGGCCGGCGCAGGGCCCGACGTGTGCGGTTGACAGATTCTTGTCCATACCGCATTCTTACTCTTCGTAGCTAGCGGCGACCGTGTGGTACTCGGAAGCGACCTGAGGCGTGGTTGTGACCTTCGACCGAATCGGCGAGTGGGACCAGGAGAGTCTGGCTGACACGGAGTGCCATCTCCACTCGATGATGGAGCGGTTACGAGCGATCCTCGCAATGCCCACCCTCACGGCGGCGATCTTTGTCGAGATCGCCGCGATCTATAACAACGTCGCGTACATCTTCCTCTACCTAGAGTCAAACGAGGCTCACGTCCGCTACGACGAATTGCTCCCGTGGCGAGCCGCGTTCTTCGATGATGCCGATCTGACGGAGGCGCTCGTACGCTCGATCGAGGGCTTCCGCTGCGACGACCTCAGCCTTGAGGCATCTCGTCAGAATTACCTCGCCCACCTGCGTCGGCCATCGCGGCACGACAACCTCATCGCAGCGCGCGCCGCCGAACTCCAGACCGCCGCCAAGGCCGTCCTCCAGGACATTCGCACCGACCAGACAGCGCTCCTTCGCTCACTGGGCATCGATCCTGGCTCCGGTGACCCAGTCGCCACCTTCTACAGGCTCTCGAGCCGCACTGAGAAGGTCGCAGTACGGGCCAAGCTCGGCCTCATATGGGAGAAGGTCAGGGACAGGCGCCTCGACGATCTCACCGATCTGATWGACCAACAGGTGATTCTCCGGCGTCAGTCCAGCGCCGCGGTCGGCTATCCAAGCGTACTCGCCCGCACACTCGAACTGTGCCGGGTGTCCGAGGCGGACGCGGTTCGGTTCACGGATCGTTGCGTGCACGGTGCGATGGCCAGCCACCGTGCTCTTGAGGAAGAGATTCGAAAGCTGACAGGTGCCATCGATCGGCCGATAGATCACTTCGGCAATTATGTCCACCGATTGACCGGTGGCCGTCGAGCACCTTTGTTCCGCCTCGACGGCTGCCTCGCATTTCTGGCCGAGGTGGGCCGCGCCGCGTTCGGACTCGACTTCGTGAGGCTCCCAACGCGTAGCCCGCACGTCATCGCCTTCGGCGTCACGGAGGGCGGGCACGACGTCGGGGCCATCAACTTCGACCTGTGGCACAGTGGCAAAAGGTCCTCAAATCGGACTACGGGGATCCGTAACCGTCTCGACTACGCGGGAGTCGTCCAGCGGCCCGTCGCGTACGTCTCCTGCCGGTTCGACGGCGGCCGGGAGGGCGGCCTCATCACATTCCAGAACGTGCACAGCCTCTTCCACGAGTTCGGGCATGCCCTCAATCACCTGCTCATCGTCACGAGGCTGCCAGACCGATCGGGTCTCGAATATCTCCCCCTTGAGCGACTAGAGAACCTCAGCATGTGGTTCGAGAAGTGGGCATTCCACCCCGAACTGGCCGAGGCGTTCGCGCTCGATGCCACCGCCCGCGAGGGGCTTATACTCTGCCAGCAGGTCAAGGGCCTCGAGTACCGGCGGACGCATCTTGAGCGCGCCGTCACAGCTGCGCTCGACCTAGAGGTGCACCGGCATTCCACCGCGAGCCTTGCCGAGGTGTATCCTGAGCTTCAGGAGCGTTATGGTCTCGCCAACCACTGTACCCTCGGTGACTTCCTTAGCTCATTCACGTGGCCGATGTTTCAGGCGCACCCGGGCGCGAACTTCGCCTATCTCTGGGGTGCAGCGGACAGCGCCAGAAGGTTTTCTCCCGTGATGACGACCTCGGTCGCCGCGGTGGGGCCTCCRCATGAGGTCCGGCGGCAGTTCCGCTCATGTTTCAACTTCGACGAACCGAGCGACGAGCCAGATAGCGGTGCCATCTACGAGTTCTACGAGAAGATCGTGCCGGGGACCGCGCCGGGCTGGGCAGCAGCATGACGATGTCGAACCAGGAGTACGTTCGTGCGGTCTCCGGGYCTCGTCCCGAGGTGCTCGACGAGATCCTCCGCGACGCCCTGCTCAAGCGGGGCCTGCGACCGATGCAGATCGACGACAACGCAGCCAAGATCCTTCAGCTGCTGACTCACATCCACCGCCCCCGGCGCGTGCTCGAGATCGGCACCTATTTCGGCTACTCCACAATCCACTTGGCGCGAGGCCTGCCTGCGGGAGGCCGTGTGACATCGCTCGAGCTCGATCCGGAGCTCGCGGCCCTAGCCGTTCGCTACCTGGAGCGGGCCGGCGTCGCCGACCGCGTTGACGTCATCGTYGGCCCAGCTGTTGATCATCTTGCGACCATGGAACCTGACAGCGTCGACATGCTGTTCATCGACGCGGACAAACGCTCCTATCCTGAGTACCTCAAACTGTGCTTCGGGTTGGTGCGCAGCGGCGGCCTGATTCTCGCGGATGATGCCTTTGCCCAGGGGAACTACGCGCCTGAGCGCGTCCCGGGTGGGCCGTTGGATGGCGAGATGCGGGCCATCACCACGTACAACCGTGCCGTGATGCGGAGCCCCAGGCTTGTCAGCGCGGTCATTGGCACCAACAACGGCCTGATGGCCAGCTACAAGACCTGACGACGAGGACGGGGGCGATCGGTGATAAAGATGATCCACGTGGTCGACAGCTTCCGTCGCGATGCCGTGGCCCGTGGCCGGCACGACTACGAAGCCGCCTCGTGGTCGGCCTCGACAGATGGTGGCCCGGTCGTGGAACAGGCCGACACAGTGACCGCCGCCCCCGGCGAGGCGAAGGGCCTGCGCCTCATTCTGGGCCTCGCCGACGACGCCGCCGAGCCGGTACTGGCCAGGCTCGTCCGCCTGGCGCCCGGTGGCGTCGGCCGCCCCTGGGGCGACGGCAGCGGCTGGGTCGGCCTTCACGTCCTCGCCGCCGCGGAGGGTTCGACCGCCGGCGGTCTATCCGTTCTCCGGCCCACGTCGCGGGACAACGAGGAAGGACCGGACTGGGAAACGACGCTTCACTTCCCCTTGGAGGTCGACCGGTTGTTCGTATTCCGCCGATCGCTGGCGTGTACGTGGAGCGTCGACCACCTTGAGTCTGGCGCCAGGCTGCTGGCCCGTGCCTTTCTCGTCTCTGATCCCGTCTCGTAGCGAAGGTGAACGCCATGGAGAATCGTGTCGTCATCGTCGACGATTTCTATGCCAATCCCGACGCCGTGCGAGCTCGGGCTCTCGCCTCGGCCTACGCCAACATCGAACCAACCGACTATCCCGGGTTCGCCAGTCGGCTCGTTCTTGCGGCCGACGCCCTGAAACGGGTGTTCAGCGAGTTGCTTGGTACCGAGCTCTACATTGACAACCTCCGCTTCACCTGGGGCGGGTTCCGGTCCATCACAGTCGACACCGGCTCCCGGCCGAAGGTCCACGCCGACACCGCCATTGACTGGGCTGGGATGGTCTACCTGACCCCCGGCCTCCCGCCGAGTGCCGGCACAGGCCTTTACCGGCACCGGGCAAGCGGCTTCATATCGCCGCCTACTGATCGGGAGGCGCGAGCCTTGGGCTACGCCGACGCATCCGAGTTCGAGGACCAGGTCATCCATCCCGACAAGGCCGACCTGTCGAAGTGGGAGGAGGTTGGCCGGATTGCGCCGGTCTACAACAGGCTCGTGCTGTTCCGCGGCGGCGAGCAGTACCACGCTCCTCTCGCGGGCTGTGGGGTTTCCCCGGGCACCGGCCGTCTGACCCACAACTTCTTCTTCAACGAGATGCCTGCCCCGGGCAGGGCCGCCTTCTCGATCGCGGCGTGACGACTACAGGCGGACGGRCACTGCGGCCTCTCATCGACGTCGTGGCCGAGGTCGTTACTGGGGGAGCAGCGACGGACCGTCACGTGCTGGTTCCGCTTTCCCCTGCCGCTACCTGTGCGACGGGCGTGCGCGAGGCGGTCGCGGCGAGCCTGGCGACGGGCCGACGGCACCRCACCGCGCAGGATCTTGCCGACGTTGACGCCGGGCTCGACCTGTTCGCGATGGTGGCGCTGGCGCCGGATGTCATCGAGATCCTGGACGTGTGGGTGATCGAGGGGTGGCGCCTCCTGCGCGGGCATGGCGCTGGCGTCGACCTGCGTGGCGCGCGCCTCCGTGGTGCCGTGCTCCGGGGCGCCCGCCTTCGGGGGGCCCACCTGGGCGAGGCCGACCTGCGAGGAGCCGACCTGGTCAAGGCCGAGTTGACTGATGCCGACCTGACCGGCGCCGACCTCGCGGGGTGCGACCTCTACAGCGCCAGCCTCAAGGGGGCGGATCTGACCGAGGCGTCCCTTTGCCGAGCCGACCTCCGCAACGCGGACCTCCGCGACGCGCGGTGCGTCCGAACCGCGTTCCGAGGCGCCGACCTCTGGATGGCCTACCTGTGGAAGGTCGACATGTCGCAGGCGTTCACCGAAGGCGCCGACCTTGAACGGGCCGATCATCTCGACCAGAAGACCGGTGCGGATTCGTGACCACTTCGCCAAAAACCGACATCCGAATCGGTGCGCCGGGCCCACTCTGGCCGTTGATGCTGGCGTCGGCCGAGCAGGGCCTCGACTCTATGTGCGCGGTCTCCGCACATGGAGTGCGGGTCCGGTTCGCCGACGGGCGKGAACTTCTCGCAGGCACGAGCGGCCTCTGGAACGCCAACCTCGGCTTCGGTAACGTCGCCATCGCCGAAGCCGCAAACGCCGCGCTCCGTGATGCCTCCTACCTGAGCGTGTGGGGTTACGAAAACTCCTACGCCCGGCGGGCCGCAGCGGAGCTCGTCAATGTGGCCGGTGCCGACCGCTTTGCCCGCGTGCTCTTCGCCACCTCGGGCGGCTCGGCCAACGACTTGGCCATGAAGCTGGTCCGTCACGTCCAGGTCCTGCGTGGGGCACCCCGACGACGCGCCATCGTCGGCCTGCGCGACGGCTATCATGGCCTGACCTATGGGGCCTTCGCCCTCACCGATGCCCAGCTCGGGCATGAGATGTACGGGGTCGACCGCCGGTTGGTTGGCCACATACCGGCCAACGACCCTGACGCGTTGTCCGTTCTGCTCGATCGAGCAGGAGACCGGATCGCCGCCTTGGTGGTCGAGCCGGTGATCGGGACCGGAGCCGTGCCTCTCACTGACGAGTTTGTCGCCGCCATCCTGGACCTCCGTCGCGAACATGGCTTTCTGCTCGTCGCCGACGAGGTCTCGACCGGATTCGGGCGGATCGGCACGGCGCTGTTCGCGTCGTCGGCCTGGCCGGAGTCACCCGACATCCTGATCACCGCTAAGGGCCTCACTAACGGGACGATGGCCGCCGCGGCCGTCCTGGTGTCCCATGAGGTGGCAATGGCGTTCATCGAGGGCGACGCGGTCTTGGGACACGCCGAGACGCAGGCTGGAACGCCGGTCGTATGCGCCGCGATCAGCGCCACGATCTCGGAAATGGAGCGCCTCGACGCCGTGGCGGCCTCCGCTCGGCTCGGTCRCCGGCTCGACTTGCTCCTCACCCGGCTGGAGGACGAGCTGGACATCGTAACGGCGACTACCGGGGCGGGGTGCCTCCGGGCGGTGCGGCTGGGCGACGCGGGCAAACCGCTCTCGCCGGAAGAGATCCGGACGGTCGTGACGGCCGTCCGCGACGCGGGGGCCCTGGTCCACCCGGGCCCAAGCTGTATCCAGCTCCTGCCCGCGCTGATCTATTCCGACGACGATCTCGACGCGCTGCTGCAGTGTGTTACCGAGGGCCTCGCCGCGCACACCCGACGACGCTGACAAGACGGCCATGACGCCGATGGACCCGTTCCCCTGGCCTCGCGCCGCCACAGGTAGCCCCCCTTCGCTGTACACGACGCTGCGAGCGGAAACGCCGGTCGTCCGTGCCACCTTCGCCTCAGGCCAGCCCGTGTGGCTGGTTACCCGGCACGATGACGTCCGCCGGGTGCTGTCCGACAGCCGTGTCAGCTCCGAGCACTCGCACCCGAGCTTCCCGCCGGTCTTCCCCGTGCGCCGCCACCGCGCCGCCGACGACGCGCCGCCGAAGCTCACCTATTCCGGGATGGACCCTCCCGAGCACACCCACCACCGTCGTCGGGTGGCGAATGAGTTCGGCTCCCGGCGGATCGCCCAGTTCCGCTCCCGCGTCGAGCAGATCGTGGACGATTGGATCGATGCCTTCGAGGCCGAGCCGCAACCGGTCGACCTGGTTGCGGTCCTGGCCGACCCCGTCCCTGCGGCGGTCATCAGCGAGCTGCTCGGGGTGCCCGAGGCCGATCGACCTGTCGTGCAGCGGCTGTCACGGCTGGTGCTCAGCCACCGAGGGCAGCCCGAGGAGATCGARGTCGCATCAGGCCGGCTTCACCAACTCGTCTCGGACCTCGTGGGCGCCAAGCGCGAGGCGCACGCCGATGACGTCCTCGGACGGCTGGTCGCCCGCTACGAGGCGCACGACGAGTTCGACCAGGAGCAGATGGTTCAGCTGGCCGGCGCACTGCTCACTGCTGGGCACGAGACCACGTCATCGATGATTTCCCTCGGCGTCGTCACCCTCCTCGAGCGCCCAGACGTGTGGGGCGAGCTGGTCGGCGACCGCACCCTCGTCGGCGCGACCGTCGACGAGCTGCTGCGGTACCTGTCGATCGCCGACGTGGTAACTGCCCGGGTGACGCTGGCCGACATCGACATAGGCGGAGTGACCATCCCCGCGGGGGAGGGGATCATCGCCCTGACCGCCGCCGCCAATCACGACCCGGAGGTCTTCCGTCGCCCCGAGGTCCTGGACATCCACCGAAACTCCCGCGGCCACCTGGCATTCGGGCACGGGGTCCACAGGTGCCTTGGCCAACACCTGGCCCGCGTGGAGATCGAGGTCGTCCTGGACCGGCTGCTCGCCCGCCTGCCTGGGCTGCACCTCGCCGCTCCTGTTCCTGCCGCGAGGTGGCCGGGGCGAACCGTGTTCCACGCCGTCGACGAGGTCCTCGTCGCCTGGTGACACCGTGAGTGCCCCGGCGCCGTGTACTCACACGAGCGAGCCTGACGACCCTCCATCGAGCTTGATCACCATGCCGTTGGCCGTCGGGCCGAGTGAGACAACGTGCAGCACACTGCGCAGACATGCCTCCAGGTCGATCAGCTCGGTGATCACTAGCGACGGGTTGAGCCGGGCGAGGAAGATCCGCGCGACCTCCTCTGCCGGAATCCGCCGACGCTCGGCGATCGCAGTCAGCTCAGCCAGCTTGCGAGGGTCGGCAAGCGGCCCAAGGGCGAGGGTCGACACGCTGGACCGGCGCCCCCGGCACGCGCTGGCGAGGCCAGCGGTCAGGACACGCAGCGCCGCCTTGGTCGCGGCGTACTCGGCGGACGTGTCATTGGCGTGGTAGATCGAGTCGGAGTTCACGATCACGCAAGAGCAGGCGCGCGCAGCCGGAAGGCCGGCGAGATAGTCCCGGATCAACACGAATGGGGCGATGGCGTTGGTTCTGAACATGGCACCGAGGTCCTCGACAGACCGGGGGGTGGCCATATCGCCGCCGTAGGTGACCACGCTGTGTACGACGAGGTCAGGGTCGACCTTCCGCAGGTGCGCGCCAAGCTCGCGCAGGTGCTCGTCGTCGGTTAAGTCCGACCGGAGGTAGCGCACCTCGTCGGGTAGGTCGGTGTCGGTACGGGGACGGCGCCCGGTGCCGGTGACCGACCACCCCTCCTCGGCCAGGCGCCGGGCAACGTGGGCGCCGAGGCCCGAACTGGCACCGAGGATGACAGCACGTCCCGTGGTCACAGGCCGACGCCTTCGGGCAGGGCGTCGAGGGCCGCGGCCGACGGTGGTCGACTCGGCGTGTGGGGCGAGGTGCGGCTCCGGAGCAAGGCGTCTGTGCCCGCTGTCGGCCCGAGAGCCTCCCACGGTGACCGCAGCAGATCGTCTGCGAGTTCAGCGRCTCGCGCCGCAGCCCACGGGTACAGGAAGCCCGCGCCGGGGTGCTGGCGGAAGACCATGGCGACAAGGTAGYCGGCCACGGTGCCGAGGTCCGGGGWGTCAGATTCTCCTTCGCCACCGACCAGTTCGGCCTGCACGTCCGCCACGCTGTCACGCCCACTCCAGTGGAGCCGGAGGTCGAGCAGGGCTACCCAGGCGCGGACCAGGTCCAGGCTCCCCGCTTCCAGCGCCCGAAGGCAACGGGCACGGTCGAGCCCTTCGGCGAGGCCGGGATCGAGGCCGACGACTCGTCCAAGATCAGGATGGAATGCCAGCAACTCCCACCACGTGCTCATCTCCTCGAAGCGTTCAAGTGGCTGGGCATCCAGCCCGGTGAACGTAGGCCACGGCTCGGCCACCAGAACGTGGTCGAGGGCGTGTCCGATCTCGTGGAAGAGTGAGCGTGCCGCTTCGAAGGTTAGGACGGGCCCGCGGTCTCCCCCTTGAACGCGCGCCAGCACGTGCGCCGTACGGCGCTTAGCTGACCCGGTAGCCATGCCGTCGTAGACTGGCTGGCCGCTTTGGGGGCCGGAGGAGACGAGGTCGACCTGTACCGTCCCGACGACTCCCGCCCTGGTACGGACCGGAAAGAGGAACGGGCCGTCACCCGAGATGCGAGCACCTTCCAGCTCGACGCCAAACACGCGATCGGCGAGGGTGGCGGCAGCCTCGACACATCCGGCCAAGGGGAGCCGCGGTTGAGCGACTTCGCCGCGCACGACCGCGGCGGCACGCGGCAGGTGGAGCAGCGGAGCCTCGGTCGCGCCTGTCAGCTCGACCAGCCGGCGCACGAGGTCGCGTCGGCGACGACGAGCCCGATCCAGGGTGTCCACAAGGAACACCTCGACGTCGGCGGCGTCAACGCCGCAGCGCGCGAACGTCTGTGCCACAACCGAGTCATGGCCCTCCTGGGCGGCATGTCGCCGACGTGCGACAACCGCCCTGTCCACGGCCGCGACGAGGTCCGGCTCGCGTCGCTGGGCGAGTCGGTGCCAGGCCGCGAGCACCTTGCCGCGGATCGCTGGATCGGCAATGGCGGCTAGGACCCCGGCGACGGCCGCCGCAGGGTGGCCAGGAGCGGCCCGCCCGAGAAGGCGCTCGACGAGCGCCCGTCGGTCGTTGTCGACAGCTGTTAGGACGCCGACGATCTCGGCCGTCGCAGCTGCGACCTCTGCCCGGAGTTCCACGTCGCCGCCTGCTGCCCGGCGGCTCATTTCGGCCGCCCATCCTGTCTGCGACCACCGATCGCCGACCATCGGGGTGCGGCCCAGAGCGACCGCAGCCCGAAGGCAGCGATCGGGATCGGCAATCGAATCCAAGACGCGGCGGGATGCAACCTGGCCCATCGCGAGATGGCGATCGTTTCCCTCGAGGTGGACCGCCAGGTGAGCGAGGTCGAGGTGGACCATGGCGAATTCAGGCCACACCCCTTCTGCTTCCGCCTTCGGCGCCACCAAGGCGTCGAGGTGATCGACCAGTCCGGAGATGCGGTCCTCGGGCCACATGCCCGCGCCGACGCCCACCAACGTCACCGGTCGACTACAGGCCGGAACAGGTGATGGTAAACGACACCCGAGTACGAACCGCTGTACATGCTCCCGTATGGCTCGACCACCGGCGTCGTGTCAATCGCGGGGTCGTGCGCGGCCAGGCCCAGGAGCTGGCTGGACTCCCAGCGGAACCGTCCGTCGTCGGCGCAGAGGGCCACGATGTTCCCACGGCCGTTGGTCGCAACGAAGGCGCCGTCGGGAAGAACCGTGAACGACGTATGGTCGCGAGGTGCCTGGTTCGGTACGGTCCATCGCACCGACCTGCTCGCCACGTCGACGCCGTGGACGTCACCCCCGGCGACCCCGACAGCCAGAATCCCGCCGGAGACCGCGGGACTGGCTGTAACCTTCCCGCCGAGGTCAACCTTGCCGAGTAGATGCCCGGTGTCCGCCGACATGAAGCGGCAGCGCCCGTCCGCTCCTACCGCTACTACCTCGTCACGGTCGTGCAGGGCGACCGGCGAGGCACGCACGGCGTGGCCCACTTCAAGCTCCCATTTCATTGAGCCGTCGGGGGTCAGCCCCACCACATGCTCCGCGCAGGCGACGACGATCGTTCCCGAGCTGGTGGTGACCGGGCTGGCGTAGGGATCGCGAAATGCTGCCGACCCGCCGTGTCGGACGGACCACGGCTGAGGAAGCCGACGCCGGAAACGCTCCGCCCCTGTGCCAAGGTCGAGGCCAACGCACACGCTCTCGAAGAGCGCCAGAACGAGCAAGTCCTCCGCTGGCACCACGGTGGGGGTGGCGAAGACGGGATGGCCAACTTCCACGGTCCAGGACATTCGCCCCCTCATGTTCACGCTGGCCACCGTGCCCGTCGTCGTCGCCACCGCGACGCACTGGCGCCGGTGGTCGACGACCGGCGACGCGTAGATGGGGCCGTCGAGACGGAGTTGCCAGAACTGCTTGCCGAGGTCGCGGCTGCAGAGCCGGATCGTGCCATCATAGGCGGGAATGACCGCCCCGACTCCACTGACCGCCACAGGCGTCGCGCAGATGGGGATAGCGACATCGTTACCGCCGATGGTGCGAAAAAATCGGCGGTAGCCGCACACCGCCGGCTCGTCGGTCCATCGGGGCGAATGGCCAGGCTGAGCTCGGCCGACCACGACCGACTTCACCGGATCGTGGCGCCAGCTTGGAAGATGYATCATCCGCCAAGGTCGCCAGCGGAGGCGGACCGATCAGCGACCGTTGCACGCAGGTCAACACCGCCGTCAACCGCTGCGGCAATCTCGGCCGTCTCCCGACGGATGACGGGACCGCGCCGGTCGGACGAAAGCAGCGCCAGGTACTGCTCGAAGGCTACGCAGGACTGCCCGAGGGCCGCGCAACACCGCGCCGCGTGGCGGAGGTGGTAGCCGACCGACGGCGGCCCGAGACCCGCCGCCCGCTCGTAAAGCTCGGCGGCTCTTTCGATCTCACCCCGACGCTCGTGCACGTCAGCGAGTTCGCCGACGCTGAGCGACCAGACGGGATCGAGATCGACGAGCGCTAAACCGGCGTCGCGGGCCGCATCGAGGTCGCCGGTGAGGTGAAGATGTTCCTTCATCGTCGACTCATAATAGGTCTTGCGCGCGTTGCGCGCGTCGGCCCCGGGTCGCAGCTGCTCGGCGATCTCGGCCGCCTCCAAGGCCTTCCTCATGTACCGCCGCGTCGCCGCGGTTCGCCCGGTGGCTGCTGGCAGCATTGCGATGCCGCGGTACCAGGCCGACAGTGYCCCGCTTGTCAGATCTTTGGAGCGCGACGAGGCCAACGCAGCGCCRTGCCGGGCAAACCAGCGGAAGACCGTGGTCGAGACCTCACGTCGCTTCGTGTACCACACCACCGCCTGGGTGCAGGCGTCCAGCGCACGGGCCGGCGGGACGCCGCCGCACTCGATTGCCCGGCGCATGCAGTCGAATGCCTCTGGCGATCCAGCGCCGTCATCTACACGGTTGGAGATCACGAAACGCAGCCATGCGAGCTCGAAGTCCTCCCGCACGGAGGTTGATCGGCCGGCGCCGAGGCTCGCTACCTCGCTCGCCAGGGAGAAACGGCCGACACAGGTAAGAATCGACGCCAGATTCACCAATTCGGTCACCGAAAGCTCGGCGCGAGCTGCGACGGCATCGCCAAGCCATCGGGTCGTTGCGGTGGGGCGGTGGTCGAGTGTAACAAGGGCAGCCGGGTCGAGACCCTCTATCAGTGCGATCTCGAAAAGCACGGCCGGCTCGAAAACCTGTGTAAAAGGGAAGCCAAAACTATTCCAGTCGTGCTCGGAAATCGCCCGGGACAGCGACTCGGAGAAAATGTCCAGGCGCCGGTCGCCGGGAGCCTCAAGTCCGATCATTACTGCTTGGAAGGCGTTCCCACCCAATGGGCCGAATGCCTTCCGTACCGCCACGTCCATCCCCGTAAGTCTTCCGAAGATTCGAGGGGGCGGCCGAGTCCGCCCCCTCGGTCGGGACGGTTTAGCCCGGCCTGCCGTCAGAACCGGAGAAGCTCGTCGAGTTCAGACTCGAGGTCCACATCGACGTCAAGGTTCTCCAGGCTCTCGGTGCTGGCACTGGCGTCCGCCTCGAAGAAGATCTCCGCGGAGACGAACGGGAAGAAGGCGGGCTTCTTTTCGAGGATGGCGTCATACATGGCGGTACCCCCATCGTCTGTGTATTAGTCCGCAGTATGGCCAGATCTTGATGAGAAGTCAACAGATGTCATGATGCTGGAGGCCAGACGTAGTGGCGGTCGTCCCGGTGAGTCCCCAGTCAGGTCTGGGCTCAACGGCCGCCCACCCCCGCCCGCGATCCCCAGTTAGTTCGAAGGCTGGCCGGCTACCTCGATTGACATCATTTTCACATGTGGCGACAACGCCATGGAATCCTGCACCATCGAGCTATGATCGGCAGCTCGTGGCGCATGCCGGAGATCGCTCGCATGAAATCGCAGGTCAGTGGTTTGTCGACCATGGAAGTCGGGCTCACACGGCCGCAGGTGTCCAGTGCTGTCGTCGTTCGCGGATGAGATGCCTGGCCGTCCAGGCGTCAGGCCTTGATGCCGACGGCCGCGTGGCAGCTGACTGCTGCGTCCGATGGCAGGGAGTCGGCGGGTCCGTCGGGATGCCAGCGCTGGCAGGGCTGGATGCCGGGTCGACGAGGTGGAGGCCTGCGCCTTCGAAGAAGGCGGCGATTTGGTCGCGGCTGTAGACCGCGTCCGCCTTCGCGCAGCTCACCCGGTAGCGGGGCCGCGTCGACGTTGTGAAGGAGCGGCTCCGGTCAGCGAGCTCGGGCACGGATGCTCTGGCTACGCGCCGGGGCGAGATCCACCCCGCGGGCAGGCCGTTCGACGAGGTAGGACAGCTTGTCGCCGGCCCCGCATCCCAGCTCGACGATTTGCCGTCCGGCGACGTCACCCAGGATGCCTGCGCCAGGATCCGCGTCGTCGTCACAGGTCCGAGTCCACCGGAACAGATGCCGCACGGGTCGCACGTCCAACCCGCCGGCGGCGATGCTCGCTCGGCAGCGCCGAGCCCACGATGCATCGTTCACGGCGAGGGCGTAGCCACCCCAGGAACAGCATGGCCTCGTTCAGGTGCCGCCGGACGACGCTCTCGACGAAGCTGTCCTGCGAGGGGTCGTTGATCCATGTGGTCGCCTGCTCCAGACACCACGTGAAGATCCCTAGGCGGTCGCCAGCCGAGCGCCCAGGCCGAGGCTGTCGTCGGCCCAGCCCGCGGGACCGCTACTTCAGGCGCGCCGCCCGCCCGGATGTAGGACTCGACGAACCGCTGCAGGGCACCCAGGTCGGCAGTCCCGGTCGTCCCTGCCAGGAGGCGAGATCGAGCAGGCCAGGGCAGATGAATGCTCGCGCCCAGTCGAGGAGCCGCAATCCCGATTGGCCGATGTGCAGGCTCGGGYGGAACTCCGAGTGGCAGAGGCCGACTGGCGGAACCTCGGCGCCGTCGGCCAGGTGGTACGCGGCGTCCGCGAGACGATCAAGGACCCGTCAAGACCGACTGCGCCGACCCACCGGCCACAGACGCGCAGCGGTTCGAGGCTTGCCTGCACGCATGTAGGTGCTGGAGGACGTCGGCCTCGCCGGTGATCGGCTCCGCGCATGTTTGAAGATCGCGGTTCCGCCAACGGGAATGCTCACTCGTTCCACCGCCGAGAGCACCCACGCACGGCCGGCGAGTCGATGCGGTGTCGCGCCGTGTCGTATACGAAGACCTTTCATGAGTTATGGTTCTCGGCTTCCCCATCCGACTTGGCGGCTGCCGGATGGGTATTCGACGTCGATTACTGTAGGTACTGCCGAAGGATCCTCGCATGCCCTTTTGTCACCTTTGTAGGGCCGGCCAGGGGCGTGGACGCCCGCCCCTGGCCGGCCCTACACGCGTTTACCTTCAGCCAACCTCCTGATCAACTGGATCGTGTGACTACCAACTGCGGACTTGGGGGCTTCGGGAACTCGCATTCTCCCAGGTCGAAGGCACGTTTCTGCTACCAGGGTACCCTTAGATTCAAATCAAGAATCTTGACGGTGTGTGAGCCGGAGCTAAACTACGTGGATAGTCGCCTTCAGGTACAGCGACACACCACGCTCTACAAGAAGCTCAACCGTCGTCGCGCTGGAAAATCAGGTGCCTGTAGCCGTCGCCCTGGCTTTCGGAGCGCAGCGTGAACCCGGCGTCGGCCATCCAGGTKGCAATCGCCATTTCACTAGGGAAATAGGCGTAAAAGCCGCCGTCGCCGACGATCTCGCCGTAAACCTGCCCTTCCGGAACGGGCGCGGCCAGAATCTCGCGGTCTTTTTCTTCGGGAATCTCCACCGCCAGGTAGGCCCAACCCCCGGGTCGTAATACTCGGTGAAAGCCATCGAGGACGATGGGCCAGTCCTCCTCACCAACCCATTCCATCGCGTCAATACACATAAGCCCGTCGAACCGCGAATGAAGCTCCGTTGCGGCGCGCAGGTCTTGGAGGGACAGTTCCCGGGAGGGTATTCCCGGATACTTCGAACGAGCGATGGTGAGCATGCCGGGCGACAGGTCAACGGCGAAGACGGAAATCCCGGCGGCAATAACGGCATCCCAATACCTCCCCGTCCCACACGCGGCGTCGAGGATCTCGCCACCAGGACCTACGGCTTGCACGAGTTCAGCCACAGCAGTCAGATGWCTCACTGTTGGGTCACCCCAACGAGCGTCGTACTCGTCGGCGCCGTGGTCAAAGGCGTCGCGGGCGGCGACACGACGACCATCGAGAAAATCTCTGCGGCTGGCCGCGGCTGGGTCAGGCATGACTGCAGCACCATCCTTTGGAGACGTTCGGGCTACCTCGTCCTTCGGACGCATGTCCATCTAGCTAGGTTCGGCAATGCCGTGCGCAGCGCCTCATTGCATCACGTGACCTGGCGGAGGTAGTCGCTCCGGTCGAGGGGGTTGAAGTCGGTGCGAGCGCGAGTCGGGAACTTGCCGTGCACGCGAGCATAATGACTGAACTCGGTCTCGAGGAAGCCTTCACCCCGCGTTATGCCGGGGATGAGCGCCCGGAGGTCCGGGACCTTTGCCGCGGGTAGGTTGCCCTCGACGCTGCAGGTCCCCGCCTTGATGAAAGGTTCCGACAATATTTCTCCGAATTCCGGCATTATTCTTGCGAAGTGACCGAAGGTGTCCGCCGGGCATTCGAAATGGAACGCCTGGATCGGCTCCTGGACCTCGGTGTTCGCTTGACGGAGGGCGTCCATAACTACCAGAGGAGCGAGCTTGCGATGGTCGGCGGCAGTGCTGTTGGCCCAGTCCCGGTGCAGAATTGATCGGGTCATCGTCACGACGCAGTCGACCACCTCCCAGCCATAAAGGCCCTCAGCGAGCGTCCGCATCGCCGCCTCTTCCACGGCCTTATAGAAAGACGCGGGCAGAGTTCCCGTGTTGATTTCGAGAGCGAAGACCGAGCCTGACCCGACCGGGCCGGCCTCGACCCGCAACCCGACCGTGGCAATAAATGGGTCGGGGGCTTCGTCGAATGCCTCACCGACACCGATCACCCGCTCAACGTGGACGATGGTCGATGGGCTGAACTCTGCTTCGACCTGGAACTCGGTCGCCAGCGTCTCCTGGATGACCTCCTTCTGCACCTCGCCGTAGAGCGATACGTACATCGTCTGAGCGCGATCATCCTGGCGTAGTCCGATCAGCGGATCCTGCTCAGCGAGTTGAGCAAGTGATTGATACAGGCGCCCGCGGTGCCGCGGGTCCTTGGTGCGCGCTGCGGATTCGAGGAACGGGCGGGCGAAGTAGGGGGCCCGCACTACCGCGCCATCAGCCCCGATCTCGTCTCCGATCCGCGCCTTCTCAAAACCCCAGATCTTGGCGATCCGTCCGGCGTCAACTGCTCCGACCGGCAGCGTCCCCCCCCTGTCGAAGAGTTCGAGAGCAGTAACCCTCTGGTCCATTCCGCTCACCGGGACGCGCTGGCGGGATCTGAGAATTCCAGAGGTCACCTTGGCGTAGCACACCTTCTCGCCGGACGAACCACGGTCGATTTTGAATATTCGCCCGCTTAGGTCTCCGTCAACCCGCGCCTTAGAGGCGGGTAGATACTCGACGATCGCGTCCATGAGTTCGGGAACACCCGCACCCGAGATGGCTGAGCCGAAGAGGAGGGGGTGGACCGTTCCCTTGTGGGACGCGCGGGTTACCGCGTCACGTAGAATTCCATCGTCGATCTTGGATTCATTCTGCACGAACAGGTCGAGAATATCCTCGTCATTGTCTGCGAGAATCTCGATCAACTCCAGACGGCCGGCCTCCGAGATCGCGCTGTGGGGCTCGTAGCGGGCGGCACGGGTCCCGAGTCCGACCGGCTCGCCGAGCGCGATTACGTTCGGAGAGAGTCGTGAACGGATCTCGGAAACCAATTGATCCGAGCGGGCGCCCATGCGGTCGATCTTGTTGACGAAAATAATGAATGGTAGGCCCTTGCGCTTCAGCGCGCGATACAGAATCCGAGTTTGTGCTTGCACGCCCTCGACTGCGGATATGACGAGCACCGCGCCATCAAGAATATCGAGGACCCGCTCGATCTCCGCAATAAAGTCCGGGTGCCCCGGTGTGTCCACGAGGCTGATCGCGCAACCTTTATGAGTGAACGCCGTGACGGCAGCGCGGATGGTAATTCCGCGGCGTCGCTCCTGGTCCATTGTGTCCGTGATCGTGGTGCCATCGTCCACACTTCCGAGCTCGGCCAGTACGCCAGCATCGAAGAGCAATCGCTCGGTTGTCGACGTCTTGCCGGCATCGATGTGCGCGAGCACGCCGAGGCTTAGAGTCCTCGACAAGGACGCGAGGTCGTCTTTGCACTCCGCCACCATGCGCATCAGGGTACCGGGTGACGGACCCGAGAACGCGTCACTCTCGACTGAGGAAGCAGGCTGCGGTCGTGCAGGTGACCGACCTGCACGAGCGCGGCCGGCGTCGGCGGCGCTGTCGTCGTATGGCCTCTGGCGTACGCCAACTCGCGTAGGTAGATCGGCGGCGACATCGACCGGCCCCTCCAAGAAGCCTGCCTTCCGGAGCAGGTGATCTAGTTGTCGTAGCTGCTCGAGTTCCGGCAGCTCGGCGTCGGCGCGCTGGCCGAGATCCGCACCGCTCTGGCCGACCCGTCGCTGGACGAGCTCAAAGTCGCCGTCACCTCGCCCGGCGCCGACCCGGCCGGCGAACATCCCGACGCTGCCGTGGACCGCCTGGCGGCCCGGCTGCGACCCGAACTGCGCCACCGCTACCGCGACTTCCTCCGCGGCCTCGCCGCCACCACCCATCCGGGCCGACCTGGTCGACAAGGTCCTCGACTCGCTCGCGGCCGAACCCGTACCGCTCAGCGATCCGGTCGTCGAGGGCATACTGATAGTCGCCGGTCCGGACGATCTGATCGCCGAGTACGCCGCCACCCACGAGGCCCCCAGCGGCGCAGCTACTGATCGCTGCCGGGTTCAGCGCGGGAGGTGCGCGGCGAGGTCCGGGATGCCCGAGGTCAACAGCCGGTGCATCGCCGCGCCCGGCATCCGGTTGAGCGCATGGACCGGGAAGTCGAAGTACTCGATGTCGTCGAACACCGGCTCGCCGTTCGGGCGGCGGGCGAACTCGACACGGCCGTAGTCGACTCCGTCGTCCTCGTCGCAGCTCATCCAGGTGATCGTCTCCGTCTCCCCCGGCAGCAACGGCGACGTGAACAACGGCCGGGCCTGCATGATCTCCCCGTCGTCGAACCAGACCTGCGGTACCGCGAACACCCAGCGCCGAGTCCCGATCGCCTGCGCCCTGGCCGCCGACCGGCACTCGAACTCCAACGCGGTCGCCCAGGTGAACAGGTAGTCGTAGTCGCTAAGGATCAGCTTCCGCTCGCCCTGCAGGCCCACGATCGCGGGATAGTCCCCGGAGCGGACCGCGCGCTGCACACGGGCGGTGATGTCCTCGACCAGGAGGGTGGTCTCGCTGTTCATAGCCCAGCACTTCCTTCCAGTTCGCTCGGCGGCCCTCACCGCCGAAGCCGATGTCGACCCCTTCACCTCTGATACGGCGAGACGGCTGCCCGACCGTCCGCTGGAGCGCAGAAACCTTTCCGGCCGGACAGACCCATGCGGCGCAGCTCGGTTTCGCGCCTTCCCCCTTTGGCGGCGGGCCGCGGCGGCCGAACCGTCCGGCGCCAGCGGACCGTGGACGGGGACCACGGCCAGACAGGGCCGTGTCCACCGCTCGCACGTCGAGGACGCCTGGTTCGTCGGCGGGCAGCGGGTCGGTAGTGCGATCAACCCCGGCCATCGGGGGCCAGCGCGGGCGCCGCCGCCTGACACGCCTGGGAGGCCGAACCCAGCTGGCACGATCGCCGCGACGGGGTCGTGGGAGGCCGCTTCGAGGTGAGCTACAGCCCGCCCAGCGTCGAAGCGATCGTCAGCACGGTCGGCAGCACAACGATGAACGCGCCGCCGCCAGCGAGCACAGCGCCGGCCGGGCGGGAGCCGTTCATAGCGGCGAGGATGCCGGCGACCAGTCCGGCGATCATGGCGACCGCGAGGCAGAGCCCCACCTCCAGCGGTTTGACTACAGGCTCGGTCATTCGTGCAGGTCCCCTTCCAAATACACCTCTCCCGATGGAGAGATGCACCGGCTTCCCCGCGGGGCCCGCTTCGCTTTTTACAAGATTTCGGAGTTCCCGTCGGCTCCCACGGGATGATGCAATCCACAAACCAGCACGAGAGTGGGAAGGACCCTCCACTGTTCCGAGGCAGCCGCGAGGCGACGCTGCTACGACAGGTACGGGTGGCGACGGCGAGACAACACGGCTGGCAGGAGATCGGGCCTGCCAGAGGGCCTTCTGGCCTTACTCTGAACCGGTCGCGTCAGCCCGCAGATCGTTGGCGTCGACCCCGGGCGGAGGGCATCCTCGGGTGCCCCCGGCCTTCAGCCGCCGCGGGAGGTCGAAATGCGGGCAGCGGCCCAGCTCCCCATCCTGGGAGCCATGGCGAAGTCCAGCGGTGGCAAGAGCGGCGCGGGCCGGTCCGGCGGCAAGGGCGCCGGGTGCGGCCAGCAGTCCGGGGGCACCCGGATGACCCAGGAACGCGCGTCGAAGATCCAGTCCGCCGGCGACAGCCGTCCCGACAGCGCGACCGGCCGGTCAGGTTTCGGCTCGCGGGCCCGGTCCGCGGGCGACCGCAACGCCCAGGCCGACAAGTCCGGCGACTGACCCGGTCTGAGCCACCCCGCCCAGCGACGGGACGGTGAAAATCGAGCTTCGCAGTGCTCACACGCTTCTGGTTCGCGGCTAACGCCCAGCAGCTCATCGACGATCGGCAAGGGGCACAGGGGAACGGGCCGGCCTCGAAGTCACCGAGGCGGCACCGGCCGCGAGCAAGGTGTCACAATCTGTCTCAGTACTCGCATTGCGTGATTCAGGGCGTGTGACCGGCGCTGGCCGTGGAGGTTGGGAGGCGTCCCCGTGAGCAAGGGAACCGTCGGTGCCGGCCCTCGGCTGGTGTACTTCACCGGTGACAGCAACGGCCCCGCGGGCACGTCCGCCCACGAAGCCCTGATGATCATCGTGCCGCAGTTCCTCGGACACGGGGCCCGCTCGTCGAGGATCCTGGAGCAGTACCCGGACCGGGCCGGACTCGACGCGATGGTGTATGGCCTGGTGGAGTCCCGGGAGATCCTCGTGGTCGGGCAGAACCGGCTCGCCGGCCAGCTGCGCCAGGTCCTGCGCGCCGGCGAGGTCCCGGGGTGGCGGCTCCGGGAACTGCCCGCCGAGCAGACGCCCGTTCACGCGCTGTACGCACGGCTGTCGGCACGAGCGGCCAACCTGGTGCGGCAGGGTTCGTTCGTGTCCGCGCAGGAGATCGCCGCTCTTCCCGACGAGGTCCTTCTGGAGATCCGGGGGCTGGGCCAGGGCGCGCTCGCCGAGATCCGTTCCGCTCTCGCCGACCCGTCGCTGCACGAGTTCACCGTCGTGCTCACCTCCCCGACCGACGACCTGGCCAGCCACGATCCCGATCCTGCTGGGGACGGCTTCGCCGGCCGGCTGCGGCCCGAGCTGCGGTATCGCTACCGCGACTTCCTGCGCGGGCTGGCCGCCGCCGACCTCCCGCCCGCGTCGGTGGACACGATCCTGGACTCACTCGCGGCCGAAGCGGTGCCGCCCGACGATCCGGTCGTCGGGGACATCCTGGTAGCGGCCGACGCCTTGGACCTTCTCGCCTACTACCAGAACACCCACGAGGTCCCGCACAGATCCCACCAGGGCTGGTGATCGTGGGGGTGGTCAGCGCGGGAGGTGCGCGGCAAGATCCGGGATGCCGGCATTCAACAGGCGGTGCATCGCCGCACCCGGCGTCCGGTTGAGCGCCTGGACCGGGAAGTCGAAGTACTCGGCGTCGTCGAACACCGGCTCCCCGCCGGGACAGCGGGCGAACGGGACCCGGCCGTAGTCGACACCGTCGTCCGCGTCGCAGCTCATCCAGCTGATCGTCTCCGTCTCCCCCGGCTGCAACGGCGCCGTGAACAGCGGGCGGGCCTGGATGGTCTCCCCGTCGTCGTACCAGACCTGCGGCACGGCGAACACCCACCGGCGGGTCCCGATCGCCTGCGCCCGAGCCGCGGCACGGACCGCCCGCTGCACACGGGGCCGTGATGTCCTCCACCAGCAGAGCAGTCTCCCTGTTCATAGGTCAGCACTTCCTTCCAGTTCGCTCGACAGGCCGAACCACCCGCAGCCCGCGGCCGTGGCCGATGTCGGCCCCTTCATCTCTGATACGGCGCGCTAGCCGCACCGACCGTCCACTGCGGGCGAAGAATCATCCCGGCCGGCGGCGACCGCTCACTCGAGACAGYGAGCCCCCGTCATCTGGATACGGCGACCGTGACAGCCCGACCGTCCGCCACCGACATGGCACCGTCCGCGCATCCGCGCCCCTGCGCCACACAGCGATGCCATTCGCCGTCACCCTGATACGGCGGCTCAGTCACCCCGACCGTCCCCCGCTATCCGGAACCCCCTGGTCGCCAGCCTCCACAACCGGACCACTGAAGCCGTCGATCAGCTTCGATATCAGGAGCAAGTCATCAGATGATCTTCATGTCGTACCGCGCGCCGTGTATCAAGGCAGGGTGCCCCGCAGCATCTACCTCGGCCCCGCGGTCCCACGCTGGACGCCAACAAGCTGGGACGACATCCAGGCAGCGGTTCAGTCCAGCCATCTCGACGAGACCCACTGGGTGGAACTGAAACGCGAGGTGCCCACAACCAAAGGGTCCAACGCGGAGCTCGCCCGAGACCTGGCCTCGTTCGCGGTAGACGGCGGACTGTTGGTCATCGGTGTCGAGGAGGACAGCCTCGGCCGTGCCCAAACTGTGATCGGTGCCGACCTCGCCGGGCTGGCCGAGCGCGTCGACGCGATCGCACGTACCAGGATCGATCCGCCTCTGATCGTGCGCAGCCACTCCCCACTCGAGGATCCGACCCGGCCCGGAATCGGCTGCCTTGTCGTCGAGATCCCCCCGAGCGCGAGCGCCCCGCACATGGTGGACCACGTCTACTACGGCCGAGGTGACCGCGCAAAGATCAGGTTGTCGGATCCGCAGGTACGCGAGGCGGTCGAACGCCGGCTCCTCGGCCACRCCGACCTGCCCGCTCTCCTGGATGACCTCGCCGAGACCGACCCCGTCCCGGACCACTCCGACCGGACGAACGGCCGCCTCTATTTCGCCGTCCACCCCGTCGCGGCCCGCGAGGACGCCTTGGTCGAACTGTGCACGGTCCGGGCCAGCGAACAACTGAACAACAGCCTTCTCCGTGCGCTGTCTGCCCGCGGCAGGTCGACCTTCGCCCCTGACCTGGCCGTGGGCGTGTGGCGGCGGCAAAGCGACGGCATCACCCTTACCAGCGGGGTCAGGGAGACCGGAGCCGTCCGCGAGGACTCCCTCCTCGAACTGACCRTGCTGGAAAACGGCGGCGTCCACGTGCTCTGCGGACGCGGCACGTCGCAAGCACCATCGCCGTGGCGAGCCATCGGTCGCGACGGCACACCTCGCACCTATCGAGTCGTTCTGCCCGCGCTGGTGCTCGGCCTCGTGYACGCAGCGCTGGCGCTCGCGGCCGACCTCGCTGACCGACACATGAACTACCAGGGGCAGTGGCAGATCGGGCTTCGCCTCACCGGCATCAAAGGGGCGATCCCCTGGGAGTACGTGCAGAACGGTGACATCGAGTTCGCCCAGCCCTACAACCGGGACACCTATGAACACACCACCATCGCCCCCGGCATCGAACTGACCGACCACGCCGACGCCGTCACCGAACGACTCGTCGCGCCTCTCCTTCGAGGACTCGGCATCGACGGACGCTTCCTGCCCTACGCGCGCCAGCAGCCAATACAATCAACACCTTGATCCACAGTCAGACATCATCAAGATCGTATAAACGGCCGCTCGACGCCGACGGCGTCCGCGAGATCGTCCCCGACCAGCTGCCGCTGCCGAGGAGCACGTTCTCCGCAGAGCGCGGGCAGCCCCTCGTCTCTCCCGAGCGGAGCATCCGGCCCGGCCCCACATCACCCCGACGCCACGATCATGACAGCGAAACTCTCCGCACGCGTCAGGCACGGTGCGGCTGGCGGCCCGCGGCGGTCGACAGCTCCGGCGCCACGGGGCAAACCGGTAGGCTCGCCGCCGTGTGCTGGGCGTCGTKCAGCCGGGTCGCTCGCACGCCGGCCTGCGACTCGTCTGCCCATCAGTAGTTCTTCTTCACGTACTCGTAGGTCTTGTCGAAGAGCACGCCAGTGACCGGCAGGCTGAAGTCCTTGAGTGTGGAGCGGATGGCCTTGCGCACTTCCCGGTCGCCGCGGTGGGAGCTGGTCCAGCCGGTGTAGGAGACCTCAACGACGATCTGGTCGATCCGGAAAACGATGTCGGGCACGATCTTGTGCAGCCCGGCAGGGGTGTTCTGCTCGACGATCTGTGTGAGCGCCCCGATCTTCGGGTCGTAGAGACGCTCGTCTTCGGCGAGCGTGCCTTCCTCGGCCGCGCGGTCGGCAGCGACGACGTCGTGGGCGACCTGGAGCGCGTCCTCTAGGAACTGCAGCGACTCCTCGACGGAGGAAATGGTGCGCTGCCGCAGCTCCTCGATCCGCTCGGCCAGGCTCTTGTACACTGCGGAGTCGGTGTCCTGGCCGAGCCGGCGCTTGAGCCGGGCCTCGATGGAATCGAGGATCTCCTCCACGATCTGCCCGGGAGCTTTCGGGTCGGGCACGGGCAGCAGTACCTGGAGCGACTGGGCGATCTTCTTGATCAGCACGATCCCAGCCGCGTCCAGAGTGACGTTCCGAGAAGCCAGCGGCTTCACCGAGATGTCACCCATGTGGGCGTGGATCAGCGCCTCGGTCTTCGCGCCGAGCTTGGCCCACAGCAGGCCCTTGTCGAATCCCTTGGGCTGGATCGACGCATACAGCTTCGCCAGCCACAGATACGTGCCCTGGAACGGTGCCAGCATCGGGTTGGGGTCGAGGAACTCCCAGATCCGCTGCACCGCGGTGAACGTCTCCACGAACGTCGTCCGCGCCTCGCTGTCGACCGGGATCCGCTCATGCGCCTCGGCCAACGCGGTGAACGACGCATCACGCGTGTCGATCCCGTCGAAGAGCGCGGTGAGCACAGTCATGTCGGTCATGAACCGCCCGACCAAGCTGGCCACATCGTGTACGGTCGGCTTCTCAGGCTCGGTCCCGTCCTTCGCCTTGGGGCCGAGCAGCGCATCGCCGATGGCCTTGGCCAAGCCGATGTAGTCGACGACCCGGCCGTACTCCTTGCGTTGCCCGGTCAGCGGATTCTTCCACGGCCGGTTGGGCCGGGTGATGGTCTGGAACAGGTTGRCCGCCTTGAGCGGCTTGTCGAGGTAGAGCACACCCTCGATCGGCGCGTTGAACCCGGTCATCCACTTCGCGGTGACGACCACGAACGACAGCGGGTCGTCGACCTTCTTGAAGCGCCGCTTGAGCCCCTCCTCGGCCTCGTCGGAGAGCAGATACTTCTTGTACACCGACGGGGTGCTCTTGGAATTTTCCACATGCATCACCACGCCGACCTCACGCGCGACACTGGACCCGTCCGGCAGCGTCATCGCCGCGGCACGGCGTTCCAGCTCGACCTGGATCGCGGTCGCGTACGCCACCACCAGCTCCTGGTTGTACGCCACGACCTGCGCCTTCTGCCCCAGCGGAGCCACGTAGGTGAGGTAGTGGTCGACGATGTCGGCACAGACCGAGGCGACCCGCTCAGGGTTCTTCAGGATGGTGGCGATGTGACTGGCCTTGCCGGAGAGGAACTCCTTGGCCTCGTCATCGAGCCCTTCGTCGTCGGCCAGCTCCTCGAACGCCTCGTCGAGCTGCTCCTTGCTCAGCTCGAACCTCACCGCCCGGCCTTCGACGATGACGGGCTTGGTGAACCCGTCGGCGATCGAGCGCTCCATCGTGTACCGCGACAGCACCAGGTCGGGGTCCTCGGGGTTGCCGAAGAGCTTGAACGTGTCCCGCTCACCGGCCTTGACCGCGGTGCCGGTCATCCCGAAGAACGTCGCATTCGGCACCGCATCCCGCCACGCCTCACCGAGAGCGCCCTCCTGCGAACGGTGGGCCTCGTCGACAAGCACGATGATATTGGACCGGTCGGTAAGGAAACCGGCCTCGGCGAACTTGTGCGGCGTGGTCACCACCACCCGCGGCCCGGGCTTCTTCAGCACCGTCCACAGCGACCGCTTGGTCTTCGGCACCTCAAGGGTCGGCATCCCGGCGGTGCGGAACATCTCCGCAGTCTGCCGCACGAGATCCTTACGGTCCGCAATCACGATCACCGTCGGCGCCCCGACCCGCTCATCGCGCAACAGCCGCGAGGCGGTGAACGCCATCAGCTCGGTCTTGCCCGACCCCTGGTGATGCCACACCAGCCCGCCACCACCCTGCTCGTTCCTGGAACCGGCGAGCACCTTGTCATGGATCGCGACCGCGGCCTCGACCTGCGGATAGCGAGGCAGGAACTTCACATCCTGCTCCGAAGCATCCCGGGCATGCCGGTACATCGCGAAGTCCCGCAAGATCGCCAGCACCATCCCCGGTGTCAGCAGCGTACGGGCATCCCGTTCAACCCGCGCCGGCCCGGACAGGTTCGGGTCACCACCGGTCTCACCCCACGGCGCCCAGAACTCGCTCTCCGGATCCGGCTCGGCACGCACCGGCGCCATCCGTAACTCAAGTCCCTCGGTCGCCACGTTGAACACGTTCGGCGCGAAGAACTGCGGATACTCCACCTCGTAGACGTCATAGAGGTCCCTCGCCGCATTGAACCACGACACCGACTGCTTCACCGGCGTCTTGGTCTCCACCACCACCAGCGGGAACCCGTTGACGTAGAAGACGACGTCGAACCGCCGCGCCTCGTGCCCACCCTTGATCGTCACCTCATCGGCCACGACCAGCCGGTTGGCCTCCGGGTCGTCGAAGTCGATAAACCGCCGCGGCACATGCTTCCCAGCCACGGTCACGAACGGCTGCTGCCCCCGCAGAATCACCGTCAGCGCCTCGTTGGCCGCGACCAGGCCGTTCGTGGCGTCCAGCATCGCTCGGTTGACCTCGGCGATCACTATGCCAGTCGACTCCTCGTCATCGACCAGGTCCGGGTTGTGCCGGAGCAGGGCCTTACGCACCCACGACTCGACCACGACCTCGTGCTCATCACGCGGCAGATCCGCGCCGGGCACGTGCTCCCATCCGGCGTCGGCCGCCCACTCCAGCAACGCTGCCTGGATCGTCGAAGCCTCGCTCCAGCCCATGACCTACGCGACCTCCTCCAAGAGGCGGTCATACGACTCTGGGATCTCAATCGCTCTTGCCAACAGTCCAGCAAGGAGAGCGCTCCTCGCGCTACGCAGCGCCTCGGCCTCCGCCAGTAGCGACCTGACGACCACGGCTGCAACATCGCAGCGAGTGACGTAGTCAGYCTGCTCGTCGAGCGAGGGCACAGGGATCTTTACCGTGCCGAAGTTCTTCTTGTTGATCTTCTGCATTGACGCGCTCGTGCCAGTTGCAAGACTCGTAATGCGCGCTCGCCACTCGGGGGAAGACAGCACATGCCCGAGATAGTCCGTCGTGATGACACCCTCGTCTGGGCGAACTCGCCAAATCAGATCGGGTAGGTAGGTCTGCGCAGGCACGTCGCGCGCGACGGCAACGTAGCCGACGCGGCCCGGGGTATTCGAGCGTGTCACCAAGAGGTCGCCCTCATGAATGAGGTGGATCGAGGAGTAGCCATCAAGTTCGTCCAACTCCTTCGCCTCATCCGCGTCGAAGACGCCGAGTTGGACTGCACTGAGCTTCAGGACTCGGGGGCGGCCTGGACGCGGCAGGATGCCGGCAGTGAGCGCACTTCTACCGCTGTCGATACCGTCGATGACGTCAGAGAGCAAGCGCTCGCCAGCGGTTGGAACGTCTGCTCGGAGTGCGGAAAGAACCCGCCGTGCCTTGATGGTCTCAAGGGAAATACTCGCGATCTGGTTGTCGACTGATGCGACGAGGTCGACGATCCGGCGCTGCTCGGCCAGCGGCGGCAGCGGGATCTGCCACCCCTCAAAGTCGRCCTCCTTCCAGCGCGCACGTCCCTCCGACCCTGCCCGCGTGCGGTCGATCTCCGCTCTCACAGACTCCTGCTGGAAGTAGAGCAGAAGGAAGGGAGCGAGCAGACGTGACGGATCAGTGATGTAGAGCGGGAACTCGTTCGTGGCGAGAGCCCCGTCGAGATCGGGAGACACAACGTCGAATGCGCCGTTCTGCGTGTCGATCCGGTTGAACACGAAGTCGCCCAAGTGCGCCCGGAAGAGCGACTTGGCCTTCACGGTCTCGGTCGTGACAGCCCCGCGGTCGTAGGCACCCTTGCCGTACCAGCGAACGCCCATGGTTCGGTACTCGATGCCGGGCTGCAAGGTCACTCGATCCTTGCGCTGAGTCGCAACCGAGCCTGCGGGAACGTGCTCCCAGTCAGCCATCCGCCACCCCGAAGGCGGTCAGGTCGATCCCGGCAGCGGTGAGCCGCTCGAACATCGCGGCCTCGGCAGCGATCCGCTGCTCGCGGGCGTCGGCGTACGCGATCAGTGTAGCGCCGAGGTCGACGGCCTCGTCGACGGTCTTGGTGATGTAGCGGCCGATGTTGAGGTCGAAGCCGTTGGCCTTGATTTCGTCGAAGTCGGCGACGTGGACGTGCGCGCTGAGGCCGGGGCCGTCGGGGGCGAGGCCGGTGCGGTACGCCTCGGTGAGGGCCTTGATGTCGTCGGACGACATGGTGTTCTGGTTCTTGCCCTTGGCGAACCGCTCGGAGCCGTCGATGAAGACGACCTTGTCCTTGCGGTCGGCGGGCTTCTGGTGGCGGAAGACCAGGATGCAGGCCGGGATCGAGGTGGAGTAGAAGAGGTTCGGCGGGAGGCCGACGACGGCTTCGAGGAGGTCGCGCTCGATCAGGGACTGGCGGATCCTGGCCTCGGCGCCGCTGCGGAAGAGGACGCCGTGAGGCATGACGACGCCGACGCGGCCGGTGCCGGGCCTCATGGAGGCGACCATGTGCTGGACGAAGGCGAAGTCGCCGTTCTTCGCCGGCGGTACGCCGCCGACGGCACGAGGATCGGAGGCCCACTGGTCGGCGCCCCAGCTCTCCAGGGAGAACGGGGGATTGGCGATGACCACGTCGAACTGGGTCAGCGCGCCCGAGGGCTTCTTGAAGAGCGGCTTGCGCAGGGTGTCGCCGCGCTTGATCTCGAAGTCCTCAATCTCGTGGAGGAAGAGGTTCATCTTCGCGATCGCCGAGGTGGTCAGGTTGACCTCCTGGCCGTACAGGCGCAGGGTGCGGTGGTCCTGGCCGGACTCGCGCACCTGGTTGATGGTGGCCACCAGCATGCCGCCGGAGCCGCAGGCCGGGTCGTAGATTGTCTCGCCGGGCTCGGGCCGCAGGATGGCGACCAGGAGGTTGACCACCTCGCGCGGGGTGAAGAACTCGCCGGCCTTCTGGCCGGAGACGTCGGCAAACTTCTTGAGCAGGTACTCATAGCCGGCGCCGAGCAGGTCGTGGCTGACTGTGGACGGGTCGAGCGGGATGTCGTCGAACGCCTTCACCAGCCCGCGGAGCGCCGAGGGCGGCAGCCGCTCCTCGTTGCCCCAGGACGCGTCGCCGAAGATCCGGGCAAGGGCCCTGGGGTTGGCCTGCTCGATGCGCTGGAACGCCCTCGCGACCGCGTCGCCGAGGTTGACCCGGGTCTTGGTGACCACCGACCAGCGGGTGTTCTTCGGGAGATCGAAGCGGTGGAAGTCGGCTTCGACCTCGTCGGTCAGCTCCTCGCCATACTTCTCAACCGCCTGCCTGTGTTCGTAGTCCCAGGTGTCGCTGATCCACTTCCAGAACAGCATCGGGAACACGTAGGTCTTGTAGTCGGCCGCATCGACGGGGCCGCGGAGCGCGTTGGCCGCAGCCCACAACCGCGACTCCAGGTCGGTCTGTGTGATCACAGGCGGATGGGATCCTTCGTCGTGGTGGCAGTGGACCAATCATGCCGTGCTCGGCGGGCACGTCGGACCGCCACCCGCCCCACGCGTCGGACCGTCGCACCACGCGGGGACACCAGCGGTACAGYAGCAACCGGCCCGGCTACGGCTGATCGAGACCAGTCCGCGGTGTGTTGCTCGGTGCGCCCCCCTGCGACCGCTAGGCGGGTGGTTCGGGACGACGGCGAGAGCCAACGCCGCTCGGCCCGGCCCCACACGGAGGTCCTGCCCTGATGCGGGACTCGACGGCGCTGTAACCGCCCACGCTGCGCTACTGGCTCGGTTCTGTCGCTTGTCCGTGTAGCCAAGTCGGGGGACCGGTGTGGATGACCTTCGGAGCGGACTCTCCCCTACCGGGGGGCCAATGTGAGGCCAGCCGGGCGGGTCACGCATCAGAGGGGCCTGTGGGCTCCTTGTCCTCCGTCTGAACGGTTCGGCGGTACTGAGGGTGGTCGAGGTCCATCTGCTTGGCGGCGTGTAGCGGCACCGGGTGACGGATCCGGTCGGACCAGGAGATCGTCTGGTGGCAGAGTTTCGCGGTCGCGATTGCGAAGGCTTCCGCGGGGACGGCCGCCGTGCAGGCCAGCGGGTAGATCTCCGTTGCGGTCATGGAGTACCAGTTCTGGGAAATTTCGCCTTTGCGTCGTTCTTCCTTGTTGTCGGACCAGACGGAGCGTTGCGCGTCCCAGCGGGTGTATTTCGCGCCGAGGCGGCCGGCGCCGGCGCCGTCGTAGCTGCGTGGCACGTTGCAGAGGATCCACACGGGTGTGCCGAAGTCGGTGGAGACCTGGTAGAGGGTCCTGGCGGTCTCGCCATCCGTCGACTGGCTGTCGGTGTCTCGGGACACGCGGGTGGTGCTGACCGGGGGTGGCACCTCGTCGTCCTCGATGTTTACGCGGATGACGACCTGGGGTCGGTCGTCGCGGTGCAGGGTGCTGCCGGGTAGCCAGTAGCGGCTCGTGCGGGTCTCGGCTGAGGCGCCTTGGTGGATGTTCTGCAGGCCGTGCCACATGCGCCGTGAGGCGAGGCCATCGACCGTGACAGCATAGGGGATCCCGTCGAGCTCGTCGGCGAGGTCTTGCAGCGCGCGCTCGACCATTTCCGCGGCCTCGTCCCATCGCTGCCGGGCGGTCCTGGTGTCTGTTCCCTCCGGGTAGGCCGTGGCGTGGAACGCGGGTTGGGCGGTGCGGTAGGGCTGCCATTCGGGTCGAGTGGAGCTCCAGCCGAGCAGTGTCCAGGTGCCGTCCGGGTCGTCGGGCGGGACGAGGGCTGCTGCGGTGATGACGACCTTCGGCCGGCCCCGCTCGCCCTTGCGGAGATTCTGCTGGCGGACGTGGATGCCGACGTGGGCGACGCGGTCGACCGGGTACCCGGCCGCGGGCGGCCTCAGCGCGTTTGCGATGCGGTCGTCGATGATGCCGAGGGAGCGGTAGAGGTCGAGGAGYGCCCACTCGGCGGGGTGGTCCTTGCCGTCCTTGGGTTGGATCACTCCGTTGTCGTCTGCGCCACGCAGGTACTGGGTGGGTACGCCGAGGGCGGCGAGGATGCTTCTGGTCTGGTGCTTCGCGTCCAGATCGCCGGCGTCGGTGTCTGTGGTGCCTTCCGCGGTCGGGATTTCGGTCTCGCACCAGGCGCCGACGAGAACGCCGTCTCGGGACTCCAGCGAGAACCCGCCCTTGTGTAGTGCTTCTTCGCGGCCGGCGGGGAGGCCCGGTCTGAGGAAGTCGTCGGCGTGGTGGAAGACGGCGCTGATGGCGCCCGGGTGGAGCTCGAGTGTCTGGCCGTCGCGGGGGTCGAGGTCCACGTCGTCGAGTGCGAAGACTCGGCGAAGGGTGCCGAGCATGCGTAGCCGGGTTTCGTCGCGATACCACAGGCAGGCGATGCGCAGTGTGTCGAAGCCGGCTGCCTTGACAGCGGCGACGATGGACTCTGGGGATGGGAAGGCGTTTCCGGGCTCTGCCAGCGGACCGCTGCCGCCGTTGTTCGCGCGTTCCTCCTTGCGGCGGGCGCGCTCTCGCGCGGAGACCCGCTCCGGGTCTGTCGGCCGGCGTGGGAACTGCATGCGCACTTCACGCAGCTCCAGCGGTTCGGCCGCGTCGGCGAACACCAGGGAGGCGTGATCGTGGAGCCGGCGCAGGTGGTGCATGCCGGTGCCGACACCGATGGGGAACGAGGCGCTCTTCGGGAGGATGGGCCACACCTGCCCGGGGCGGTCACGGGGGAACCGCGCGGGTCGCTGCTCGGCCTTGGCTTGGGCGAGGAGCTCCTGCTCGCGGGTGGAGCGTTCGGCGATGGTGCGCAGGATCGAGTAGTCCATGTCCAGGCGGCCGAGGGCGTCGAGGGCGAGCCGGTTGATGGTGCGGGCTCCGCCGCGGCCGTCGAGCTCCAGTTCCAGTACGGGGCGCCCGATCCCTGGCTGCTGCGCGAGTGCGGTCTTAGAGAAGATCAGCGAGTCGGCGATGCGGGTGACCCGTGAGGTGAGCAGCAGGAGCGGGCTGGTGATGTTCGGAATGGTCTTGAGGGCCAGTCTGGTGCGCGAGAGTGCGAATCGGCCGCCTCGGTCGTTCTCCCAGGGGTCGTCGAGGGCGATGAGTCCGCCGGTGGTGTCGGGCCGTAGAGCGATCTTCCTGCTGTCGGAGATCGCCCACGGTTCGGCGGCGAGGCGTCGTGCGAGGTCCCAGGCAACCGTCCGGTACACCCAACCGGGGGCGTTGGGCTGGGTGCCGGGCGCGGGCGTGAGGTGCTCGGCGAGCAGGCAATGCTCCTCGCGGAGGTCGGCGATCCGTTTCGCGAGGTCCGGCGGCGTGGTGAGATCGATGGTGTCGATCTTGTCGCCGAGGGCGAGTCCGTGGGTGAGGGTGAAGACCCTGCGCAGGAGCTTGCTGTCGAGGGGCTCTCGCGATGCGAGGAAGCGCGCCCGCCTGTCTGGGTCGAAGTGGACGTAGCCGCCGCTGAGGATGCCGAGCACGATGGTGGCGATGGAGTAGGGGGCCTGGGCGGAGTCGTTGCGGTATCGCTGCTTGCACTGGCGGTCGAGGTCGTCCCAGAGTTTCCAGGTCTCCTCGTCGAGATGCCGGACGTGGACGGCGGCGTCTGCGACGAGGTCGKGGGTGCAGCGGAACGCGAGCGTGTTGAGGTACTTGCCGGGCGGGGCCACGGTTCCTCGTTTCTGCGGTGTCACGGCGTGTCGGGGTGGATGCCGGCGTAGTCAAGGAAGGCGTTGAGTGCTTCGCCGTAGAGGTCGTTCATCCGTGTCCGCACCTCAGGGGGCCACTGGGAGTGGATGCGGCGCAGGATGGTCTCCAGGTCGGAGCTCCAGGTGTCCTCGTGGAAGGCGTAGTCGACGAGGTGCAGGACGGCGTCGCCGCCGCCGCGGCGGGCCCGGCCGGCGAGCTGGATGAGGTCGACGACCACGCCCGCGACGACCTCTTCCTGTAGCGGCTTGTGCATCGCGGTGAACTGGGGCGCGGTCCGCAGCAGTAGCGACAGYCGTTCCCAGGCGGCTGCGCGGGCCTCGGTGAGCGCCTGGGCGGGGTCGGCACTCCCTCCCGGTGGCAATGCCCGCAGGCCGGCGGCGTTGATGCTGCCGTACATCTCGGCTGGCTCTCCGAGAAGCGCGAGAGGGCGGACGCACAGGTAGACCGAGCGGACCGCGGAGCGGGTCCCGACCACGATGTTCAACCCGCGGGAGACGATCTGCAGGGGTACGACCAGGACGTTGCCGTACTGCGGGAAGTCCTCGAACTGCTCCGCCGTCAGCCGAGTGGCGATGTTCTCCCGGGGTAGGTCGGCGTGTGCGCTGTGCCGGTCCTCCTCCCGGACGGCGACACACAGTCCGCGGCTGTATTTGCCGGCCTGGGAGATCCCTCGCGCGAGCCAGGCGCACTGTTCGTAGGAGTTGGCGACSACCAGCACATGGGCCCGGTCTGGGTCCTTGCGGGCGGTGCGTTCGAGCTCGCGGTGGATGTGCTCGTCGTAGAGGCGAGTGCCCAGCTCGATGCCGGCGTCCTTCTTCCGGCTGGGATGCGTTCCGGAGATCTTGATGGGTGTGCCGAACATCGGGTGGCCGTCGCCGTAGTCGATGCGGTGCCTCTTGGCCCTGATCGAGTTGGCCTGTGCGTCGGTCATCCACCAGCGGACCGGGGCGTGGAGGTGTTCGCGGACGGCCTGGGGGAAGTAGGCGGTCGCCGACAGGCCCATCACCGGGCGTTCCATGCCCGCCAGGACGAGGGAGACGATGCCGCCGAGTTCGGCTGCGAAGGTGTGCGGGTCGCCGGCGAGGGTCTGGGCGGACAGGGCGGCGTTCCTCTCCTTGTCTTCGAGACCGGTCACGCGGTAGCCGGTGATCGCGCGTCCCAGCATGCCGCGGGGGAACGCCGCGGAGACGGCGTTGGTGTGCAGGTTGTCGAGGATCTTCTGGGCTGAGCGCAGACCGGCCGACCGGTAGTTCTGTGCCTTGTCCTGCAGGAGCGACAGCGCTTCGTCCAACTCGGCCATCGCGGTGCGGATGACGAGCAGGTTGATCGCCTGGGTGCGCTGGTGCGCGTCCTTGACGGTGTTCTCAAGCAGCGTGTGGAGTTCGAGCTTCACCTCGTCGAGAAGGTCCTCGCCGCGGGGCGTCACTAGCGCGCCGAGCACCGACCGGACGTCGTGCCAGTCGGGGCCCGCTGTCGGGGCCAGCTGTCCGCTCAGCGGGTCAGAGCGTTGAAAGCGGCCCGGCATGAGTGCGTTGAGGTGCGCAAACAGCTCCGGCGGGATGTCCGCGTCCGGGGCGACGTCTACACCGGGCCACAGCAAGCCGATCAGCGTGCGGTCGCGGCTGCGTGCCAGATGCCATCGCGTGCTCGTCTGATCGGGGATCCGGTGCTGGGCGCGGGCGTCCTCGCTGGCGTGCAGGCTGAGGGCGTTCCGGCAGATCGACAACAGCAGGAACTCGGCCATCAGCCGGACATGGCTGACGGGCGAGAGCAGGTCGTGCTCGTCGTCGATCCGTAGCCGCTTCGCGTCGGTGTCAATCTCCTGCGGTGCCGCCGACCAGTGGCGCCTGGAGTGCAGGACGACCTCGCTCGCGGACGACTCGAGGGCTCGCGACTGGAACTGGTCGACCTCGTCGACCAGCACAGCGTGGCAGGTGCGCAGCGCGAACTCGGCCGCGGTCAGGCGTCGCACCGGCCGGCCGTCGAGGTTCACCCCGATGTGCAGGTTCCCGGACGTGAACACGAAATGGTTCATGACGACGACACTCGCGGCGCACGCCTCATACACYGGGGCGAACTTCCCGCATGTGGGGATCCAGGGGCAGGCCGCCGCGCCGACGCCCTGCCGGTGCAGCGACAGGCACGGCTCCCGGCCGGGCGGGTAGTCCCCGGTCGCCTCCAGGAAGGTCGTCTGCGCGCAGCCGTAGGCCAGYGGGTCCACGTCGCGTTCGGCGCGCTTGCCCCATTCCCCAGGGGTGTCGGGATCTTCGGTGAGAARGGAGGCGTGCTTGAGTGCGCGGTCGTGCATCCCCCGCGGTGACATCAGGTGCGCACAGGCCGCCAGCTCGTCGAGAACGCCCGTCGCGTGCAGGTGGGCCAAGTCCCCACGCACGTTCCACGTCATGGCCAGGCATGCCTTGATGTCCGGCAGGACGACGGCGAGGCGCAGACCGTGGACGGCGAACCAGGACGCCATGACGCGAACCAGGACGCTCTTGCCCGTCCCGGTGGGCGCATTGAAAATCTCCAAGCCGCCCGCGGTGAGCCTCAGCGCCTCCGCCGGCGACACAGTGTCGCTGCTTTGAAGCGCGTCGAACAGCTGCGCGAGCGTGCGATGCAGGAAACGCCGGTCCTCGGCGGACCGCTCGTCGATCCGCTCGGCCAGTTCAAGCAGCTCAGCGGTGGGGATCCGCAGGTCCGCGAGATACGGAGCGGTGGCAACCTGCGGGAGCTGGTCGTGACCGAGCGGCTCGGTGAACTGGGGATAGGACGGGATCGTGAGCCGGCCCTGGACCTGGCCGACGTCCTTGACAAAGATCTCCCCGGTCGACCAGACGCCGGGGCCGGCGAACTCGGGAGGCTTGGGGCGGGCAGTCGGCCGCTGGAAGCGGGCGGTCTGACGATCGACGTAGCCAAGCAGGTCCCCGCCGAGGCGGGGGAACGCGGCCTCTGCGGTGAACGGGTTCTCTCCGACGAGCTCGAACGGCAGCAACGGCGCCGCGCTCTCGGCGTCCGCGGTTCCGGGCGAGGCGAGCAGAGCGCGGGCCGCGACGGCAAAGACACGTGCGTCGGCGAACTCGGCCGGGGCGACCGAGAGGACACGGGTGATCCGTTGCTTCTCCTCATGCGGCAGGCTCTTCCACCGGTCCCACGCCGGGTATTTCCCGGACAGCAGGAACGCTGCCTGGGCGAACGGCGCGGCGCTGCGGGTGTCATCCTCTACCGGCTTCGGGAAGTAGTGCGCGGCCAGTGCCAACGCCGCGAAGACCGCTGTCTGCCGGACCGTGGGCTCGCTCATGCCCAGCTCACCCCGGACTTCTCACAGACCAGCTCACCGAACTCGGACGCGGTCGCTACCCGCATGTCGTACTTGGCGCACACCCCGGACAGCAGCGGCACCTGGCCGGCCCGGTAGTCCGGCACGACCAGCCAGCCCGCGCCCCCTCGATCGCCCTCCTGCGCGTGGATCAGCGCCGCGAGCGTCGTCGCCGACGTGTAGTCCTTGACGTCGACCTTGAGTTTTTCCTTCCGGCCACGCTTCGGGCCGGCTTCGACCAACAGGTCATAGGCGTCCAGCGCCGGCCACAGCGTCACCGTCACCCCGCGTTCAGTCAGCCGGTCATGCAGCGCGAGCTCGGGAAGCCCGGGAACGGTGGTGTACCGCCAAATTCCTCGGACGAGCGCCTTGTGGCCCGCAGCCGGGACCGCCTGCGGGACGTCCGCAAGGTCCGGGTAGAGCACGGCCTCCCGCCTGCCGGGACGCGGAGGAGACGGCTCAGGCAGTAGCTCTGGCGGACTCGCGTCCACCGGCAGCCGAAACAGGTAGGACGCGCCCATGTCGGCGTGGGCACCATGCCAGCAGCGAGCCGCCCCCACGGAGCCACCAGCATTCTTCCGGACGGTCAGCCGCATCGGCCAGGCGCAGACCGGGCAGGGGAACCACCAGCCGCGAAAGACCGAACCGAAGGGGATGTCCTGGTAGAAGTCGACGATCAACGGCGGGAGTCGTAGCTCGCACAGGTCGGCGACCGGGCCGGCGGGACGCCGGATCAAGTCCGATCGGCCGGCCACATACACACCCTGGTCGCCCTGGCGACGCAGCAACGTGTAGGCAGTCTCCTGATCGATCTCCTCGCGCAGCTGCCGGTCAGTGACCACGCCCGCCGTGCGGTCCAGCTTACGGAGCGTGTCCAGCAACATCCGCTGCTCGAGGTCAAGGTCGAAGGCATCCTCCGTGACCTGGCCGTCGTCGTCGACAACCAGCATCCCGGCAAGGTCCAGTGGGCTGACCCCGGGCGGGACCAGCGCGGCCAGGTCACCGTGGAGCGCCCGGCGGAACTCCGCGAACGGCAGAGGGCTTCCAGGGCCGCGGGCCGCCAGCATCATGCCGTGGCATTCCATCAACGTCGCCAACCGCTGCCGGGGCTCCAGCTCCGGCGCAGTCACCGCTTTCGCCGCATGCAGAGCCGCTCTCAAGACGAGCGAGCGCGCCTTAACATCGTCGAACGTCCGGACGTCGTCGTCCGTGGGGATCGTCACAGATCCAGAGGATAGGCGGCACCTCCGACATCTAGGCGCCTTCGGGCGGCACCGACTCCTCTGAGTCAGGTACGGCAAGCCAGCCGAGGTCCGTAGCGGACACCCGCGGATACAGCTGGCGGTAGACGTCGACGTACTCCCGCACATGCCGACGCCCCAGCGCGGTCAGCCGCCACCGGTACTCGGCGACATGAGTGCCTCCGGGAGCCATCACAGCGACCGAGTCCACGAAGCCACGGCTCGGCCGCCCCCCGGCCCGGCCTTGGTAGCCCACTCCGATGAAGAACAGCGACCTGCCCGCCAGCGCGTCATCGTCCAGGCCGGCCGGCCCAGCGGCGGCCACCCGCGCCAAAACCCCCCACAACCACTCCGACAGCAGATGCGCGACCGGGTCCGGCTCCCGCGGCTCGCCTAGACCTGCCCGCGCCGCCGCGCGGCCCCGCCGGGTGATCTCCACTAGTACCCGGCCCACCTCGCCGACATCAGGATGTTCGACCCGATCTTCTGTCACCACCAGAAGGCCGCGTCGCTGTAGCGCATGCACCGTCTGCCCCGCACCGGGATCGTGCACCCCCCGCACGCGAAGACGTTCCTGCAGACGGGTGTAACCGACGTCCGACGGCGCGGCCTTCCACGCCAACGGCAACCTGCGCCACTCCGCTGGCCGCGGCACCGGCAGCCGCTGGACACGCCGCATCCACATCTCGGTCTCCGTCATGCGGTCATCCCGCATGATCTCCCCGAGATAGATCTGCTGGCGCTCGTTCAACGACTCCCACACGGCCAGCGCCGCCTGCGACGGCGCCCGACTCCGATCACCGGCCAACAGCGGCGCAGGCTCCTCAGCCCGCGTCCGCATCCAGGCGTCCAACACCATCCGGACAGGCACGCCGTACGCCTTGGCCAACGGCCCCAGCAGCCGCCCCGTGACCTCGGGATCCCGCCAGYGACGCCCCCGCACCGGCCGCCCACTCTCCAAGGCCGAGAGCTTGGCAGCAGACACACACAGCTCACGGCCAGCCGGAGCAGCACGCAGAAGTTCAGCGAGGCGATCCAAGGTCAGCCCGGCGGCATACCTCAGATCCACCAACGTCTCCCGCCCCCGCTCCGAGCCCATCAGCGCATCCACACCGCAACCCAGCGCCGACGCCAACCGCTCGACACGCGCTGGCGTCGGGCTATGCCGACCCTCCTCATAGAAAAAGATCATCCGGGCTGACACTCCAACCCGCTCCGCCAACGCCGCACGCGTCAACCCCAGCTCGACACGCCGGGCAGCCAGACTCGACGGCTCGATCCTGCGCAGCGGAGACGGCATGATTCCATGAAAGTTGAATGAAGACTTCATCGCAAGATCATTGACGGAAGAGACGGAATCTCGGATCGGCGTCTGCCGCTCATATGCCGCAAGCAATCATGATCTTGCCTGGATGGCCGGCGTCCGCGTGTGCCTTGGCCCCTGACAGTGACCGGGCGACGCCGACCGGCAGCGTCCCGGCCGTTGTCAGTGTCGATCGCCGCGGCTCCAGGCGGGCCATAGACCCGTGCGGACCGGTCTGCCGGTCGCGGCAGCCATGGCCGTTCGAGCCGTGGGGTTCTGCCACCTGGCGCGGCGCCCAGGTGGCAGGACTCCTCCGGGCCATGCGGAGCTGCGGTCAGGCCACGCGCTGCTGGGGATCAGGACCTGCGGGTGGCATCGGCTGGGGCGGGTGGAGCCGTGTCGGATGCCCGATGTCGCTGTCGGCTGTGGAACTGTCGGTCAGGGGCTTGGCGGTGGGGGGCCAGAGGGCGGCCAGCTGGCCCAGGCTGAGGCGACCGGTCCCGGGCCAGGTGAGGGGTAGCCAGCGGGTCAGGGTGGCGTCCAGGTGCTGGTCGGGTTCGGCGAGATCCGCGGCCGTCGTCGCGACCGGTACCCGCGCCGGGTCGTCAAGGTTGCGCAGCGCCTCCGCGAGAGCCTCACGCAGGCGGGCTTCGCGGCGCAGGGTGGTGGTCCAGATCAGGACCGGGGTGATGATCCGGGTCGCCTTGGCGAGCCGATCGTAGGCATCGATCTTGAAGGTGAGGCGGCGGAGCGCTTCGGTGCCGAAGTCCAGTTCGAGGAACCATTCGATCTCGGCGCGGCCCTGCGCCCACTTGCCGTAGGCGTCGGGCCGGACGATGTCGCCGAACGAGCGGGCGCAGCGTTCCTCCGACCACCAGGCCGTCAGCCGGCTGGTGGCTTCGGGCTGGCGGGCATGGTGGACCAGCCGGGTGAACATGCCGTTGACCGCGACCCGATGGGCCAGGTGTAGGGAGTGGGCGATGCCCATGGCCCGGTCGTGCTGGTAGCCGATCTTCTTCGGGTCCAGGCCGTCCTCGTGGGCGAGGACGGCGGCGCCGGCGACGTCGAGGACGTAGTGCATGGGCGACAGGCCGCTGACCGCGAGCGGCTGGAAGCGGTCGAGGACCCGCCAGCGGTACAGCTCCAGCAGGCGCAGGTTGGCCGACCGGCGGGTGATCCAGCCGAGTTCGACGATCTGGTGGGTGGTCAGGACCCGGTGTTCGTGGATCATCCTGGTGATCCACCGGTCCCGGGGGGTGAGGTGGCGGACCAGCCAGAGCTGGTGCTCGGCGCTGGATACGACGCGGGCGGTGGGTCGGGTGTAGGTGCGGCGGCCGAGGTAGGTCTGCTGCGGAGGATTCGTGATCACGCGGAGAGGTCTCCCAAAGTGGTCGTCAGGCAGGCGGAGGTAGACGAACAGACAGACAGAACGGGCAGACGGTCGGGACCAGTGGGGGCGAGCGGGCTGACGTGTCCGCGCCCGGACCCGCCACCCGCCACCCCACGAGGTGCACACCCGTCCCGCCCGTCCGGGCGGGGGCCGTCATCCGACCGTGGCCAGCACGCCTGTCTCGGCCGGTTCCACCGGACCGAGATCAACCATGTCGACGTCATCCGGCCCGACCGCCGCCAGCAACTCGTCGGCGGCCCCGTCGTCGGTATCCGACGCGAGCGTGGCCGTACCGACCTCGGGCAGGTCAGCGTTGGGGGCGTGTTCTTCCAGCACCCGGTGTGCCTCGGTGCGTAGCTGCGTGACCAGGGCCCGCGCCCTCTTCGAGCCGACTTTCAGCCGCTTGCGCAGCTCGTCCGAGGAGATCGGCCGGCGGTGTTCCTCCCAGTAGCGGGCATCCTCCCGCCGCGCCCGGTCCAACAGCGACCCGTCGAGGACCACGGTGCTCGGCCGGTCAGGCGCGCGCTGCGCAGGAACCGCCGCCGCCTCGGCCTGGGGGCTCTCGCCTCCGGATGGCGCAGAGACGACGGTGGTCACCGCTGCTCCACCGGTCTCTGCCGGCTGGGGCGCGGGCTGAGAGATCGCGACGTCCGGGGCTGCGGGCTGGAAGGTGGCCGGGTGGCGCATCGCGCGCAACAGCCCCGGGCCCACCTCAGACCAGCCGATCAGCAAAGCCGGACCGACCGCGTCGAACGCGGC
>NZ_MRUJ01000116.1:0-9716 GCF_002099325.1 Frankia sp. KB5
CAGAGCGGCAAGCCGGACGGTGTTTGGATCGAGAGCGAACCCTCTCCACCTCCCGCGACGCCAAATCATGGAAGGGTCGGCTAACGAACCGCTTGTTCCAGCAGGTAGGTACAGCGGCGGAAGAGTGGTCCGTCGTGGTGGAGCATCGCCACGATTGTTACTTCAACCGGAATGTCCGAGTAGTGGACAAGGCCGGGTCGCCGGGCCGAAGCCGCAGCTCCCCGAGCTCCGGTAACAGGACTGCTGCCGCGACCGTGCGCTCCCGCCGGATGTCGCCGTTGTCGGGCACCCGGATGGGTGGGGCGGACAGCAACGCGAGGTGCTCCTCGGGCTCCTTCCCAAGGGTCGCGAGCACCGCCGTGGCAGCCTCAAGCCGGCGGACGGAGGAGTTGCGGGCGAACACGTTGATCTCGTCGTGGGGAACGAAGTCGGGATGGAGGAAGTGGTTGGTGTGGACGGTCTGTGGCGCTTGCACGGTCCGTAGCTCGTCACCGAGGATCTCCACCCAGACCGCCCGGGTGGCATCGCAGAGCGTCAGCGACCGGGAGCTGGCCAGCCGCAGGCCGCGGAGGACGTCGAGGGCTTCCTCGACGTCCTCCGCTGTGTCGAGCAGGTGCCGGATCGCCAGGTACGGGGGCAGACCTGCCCGCCAGTCGCCACCCAGGACGAGGTTGAGCCCGATCGCGAGGCCGCGGCTGTTGAGGCCGAGGTATCCGAGCAGGCCGCYGAAGCTCAGCACGAGCGAGCGGCCGATCGGCGAGGCCAGGTCGAGGACGGCGATCTGGTCTTCGAGGTCGCCGTTGAGGTCGACGGTCTGGGCGAGCAGCGGGCCGGCGACCCGCGCGTAGGTGGTGCAGTCACCCGCGGTGGGGATCTTGGTGTAGCCGAGGATCTCGCGCCGAAGCTGGAGCAGCCAGGCCTCGTCCTCGTCCAGGCCCGCGCCGGACGCGAGCCCGGCGACCTCGGCCGCGAGCCGCGGCGTGGCGTGCTCGATCTCCGTACGGTACCGGGCGATCGTCGGGCGCAGTCCGTCCAGCGTCACCGGGTCGGGCAGCAGCCGGCCGAGCCGGCAGACGTGGTCGTCCACAAACGACCGCAGCCGCCCCGCCAACGCCGCCCCGTGGGCCTTGCCCAGCTCCGACGGCTCCCCGTCCGCCCTGACCAGGACGGTCACGGGCACGCCTTAGGGCGCTCGGCGAGCGTCTTCTTCACGATCGGCCATTCCTCGACCAGCACGCTGTAGTAGATCGCGTCGCGACGGCGCCCGTCCGGCATGGGGTTGTAGCTGCGCAGCACCCCCTCCTCGACGGCGCCGATGTTGCGCAGGCCGCCGCGGGCCTGGGTGTTCAACACGTCGGTCTTGAACTCCACCCGCAGCGCGCCCAGGCGCTCGAAGGCGTGCTCCAGCAGCAGCACCTTGGCCCACCGGTTGATCCCCGTGCCGCGGAAGTCTCGGCCGAGCCACGACCAGCCGATCTCCAGCCGAGCGTCCGGCTCGGACAGGTTGCTATAGCTCATGCTGCCCGCGACCCGGCCGGTGCGCTTGTCGGTGATGACGAAGACACATCGCCGGCCGGCCCGATGGTCGGCGAGAGATGCGTCGAAGAACGCCTCGAAGTCGGCATCGGATTCCACCCGGAAGACGAAGTACCGCCAGATGTCCGGGTCGAAAGCGATCGCCCGCAACGCTTCCCGGTCGGCCTCGGTGACGGGTGCGAGGCGGACGTGGTCGTTGTCCAGGACGGCCGGGCCGTCCGTGCGCCAGGCCACCGGTCAGGCCCCCGCTGGAGCGTGCCGGGACAGGATTTCCACGCAGTCACGCAGGGTGTGCATCCCGGCCAGATCGTCCTCGGTGAAATGGGCCATGTCGATGCCCGTGTCCCTGCACAGCGAGGTCAGGAACAGGACCTTGTTCAGCGAGGTCAGCCCGTAGGTACCGGTGAGGGCGGCAGCGGGCTCCAGGTCCTCGGGGGCGATGTCGATGGTCAGCACCGCGGCCAGGTTCTCCCGGACGACGGTCTCGATGTCAGGCAGCACAGAGTCGGGCAGCACAGAGTCAGGCAGCATGGAGTCCCTTCCTCGGGTCGCCGAGCTGGCGCAGGTACACCGCTCGGATCTGCTTCCGCTTGGGTTTGTACTGAGATGTGAGCAGGCCGTTGTCGATGCTGAACGGCTCGTCGGCCACCACGGCCCGGTGGATGTACTGGTCACCGCCGAGCGCCTTGTTGGTGGCCGCGAGCTGTGCGGAGATGGCAGCGGTGTCCGCCGGCACCGACGCCGGCGAGACGACCGCCACCAGCTCGGTCTGGGCCGGGCAGTAGAGCACGCACTCCGCGATGGCCGGGCTGGCCTTCAGATGCTCCTCGATCTGCCTGACGATGATCTTCTTACCGTTGTCCAACACGATCGTGTCGTCGGCACGACCGAGAACGAACAGGAAGCCGTCGGCGTCAAGGTATCCGAGGTCACCGGTGCGCACGGTGCCGTCGGGRCCGAAGACCCGCTCGGAGTCGCCGGGCTCGCAGTAGGCGTACCGCCCGTTCACCGGGTGCTGGGCACGGACGCTGATCACCCCGTCATCGTCGATGAGTACCTGCTTGCCCGGCAGCACCCGGCCTACGCTGCCCTCCCGGTGCGCGCCCGGGTGGTTCTTGGCCACGATGCACGTCTCGTTGAGGCCGTAGCCCTCGTAGATCGGCAGACCGAGCCGGTTGAAGAAGGCAAGGGTGGCGGGATCGGCGGGCGCCGAGCCCGTCCAGAGGTAGCGGATGCGGTCGCCGAACAGGTCGCGGGCCACATCGGCGAGGTCCCGGCCGGTGCGCTGGGTGCGGCGCTCGATCTGGCTGCGGRCACCTTCGAAGAAGCCGGGCACGCCCATGACGACGGTCGGCCGTACCTGGGTGAGTGCGACAAACGCCGCCTCGTAGGTGCAGACCGTGACGTCGTGGCCGTGCAGCAGCGCCGAATACACCCAGTAGCGCTGCTGAAGCAACGACAGCGGCAGAAACACCAGCAGATTGTCGCCGGGGCCGTGGCCGAACATGCCCTGGACGGCGTCCAGCGAGCTGTCGATGCTGCCGACGGTGGCGCCCAGGCCCTTGGGCGTGCCGGTGCTTCCCGAGGTGAACTTGATCGTGGTGACCTCGTCGGGGGCGTACCTGACCGGCGGCGGGGGCACGTCGGGCAGGTCGTCGAGCAGGTCGTCGAGCAGGGCCGCGAGTTGCTCGACACCGGATTCGTCGGACGGCCGGTCGGTGAACAGGAGGGAGAGGCCGTAGCGGTCCATGAGTTCGCGGGTAGGCGCGAACTTGCCCGGTTCCAGGCCGGCGGTCTCGACCTTGAGCCGCAGGGCGGCCAGGTCGAGCACCACCCACTCGAGGCTGTTGGCGGAGAGGATGCCGATCCGGTCGCCCGCGCCGAGGCCGCGGGCGCGCAGCCTGGCCGCGACCAGGCCGGACAGTCGCCAGACCTCGGCGAGCGGGACCTCGCGGGTGCCGGCCAGCCTGGTGATGTACAGCGTCCCGCGGTCCGGGGTGGACGCCAGGAGTTTGTTGATCATGACAGGCTCCTGCTGGTCGGGCGGAAGAACGTGGTGTGGGCGAGGGTGACCTTGCTGCCCGGCGGGATCAGCTCGACCGTGCTGGGCCACTGGTCGGGCGCCGGCTGGCCAAGGGCTTCGGCCAGCCGGACGGCGAAGCGCGGCATGACCGGCGCGGCGCCGTGCGCGAGCAGTGCGGCGGCGGCCAGCTCCAGTGCGGTGGCCGTGCGCACCTCGTTCGGCATGCCGCCGGCCCGCGCCAGCACGCGTTCCCGGCGGCTGAACCGGAGCGCGTCGGCCACCAGGGCGTCCAGTTCGGCGGCGGCCTGGTTGAGCGAGAACCCGCCGGGCCGCAGGCTGGCGGTGAGCGCCCCAAGCCGGGCAGCGAGCTGGCTGAGGAACCCGGCGTGCTCGGGGGTCCAGTTGCCGGCGTCGGGAGCCACCCCGTCGTAGTGGTCGGCCACGTGCTGGCCGAGGTCGTTCAGCCAGGCCTGCCAGGTGCCGATCAGGGTGGTCGCGAGCGTGTGCTCGTAGGCGTCGAGCTCGAAGTTCGTTCGCTGCGCCTCGGGACGGCTACGGGCGAGGAAGTAGCGCACGGCGTCCACGCTACCGGCGTCGAGGATCTGCTTGCCCCAGATGGCGTGCCGGCGGCCGGTGGAGAACTTCAGGCCGTCGTAGAGGAAGAACTCGTTGACGTGGTAGTCGATGTCCGGCGTCCAGCCGGGCAGGGCGAGCTGGTAGAGCACCGGGTAGAGAATCGCGTGGTAGAAGCTGTTGTCGTAGCCGAAGAAGTGGACGATCTTCCAGTCGTCGGTCGGCTCGGCGGCCGTCCAGTCGCGGCCGATGCGCTCGCCGAGCTTCTGGATGCCGTGCAGGAAGCCGAAGGCCATCTCCGGCCATACCCAGATCACCTGGCCGGCGCCGTTCGCCTCGTGCGGGGTGATGCCCCAGTCGCTGGGGTGGCTGACCGGGATGTCGACCCGCTCCCGGCGGAACAGTCGTGCGGCGAGCTCCCGTAGCCGGGCCGGGACGCGGCCCCGGCGGTGATGGTCGAGCACCGTGCCCGCGTGCTCATGCAGCGGCAGCACGTAGCGGCGGACCGTGCCGGCAGCGGGTGCCTCGCCGGAGGGCTTGGCGACCGGATCGGCCAGGTCGACCACGGTGTTCGGCTCGCCGCACTCCTCGCAGATGTTGCCGCCGGTGATCTCACCGCAGCYGGGGCAGCCGCCGCGGACGTCGACCTCGTAGAGGTATTGGCCGGTTTTCGGGTCGAACAGCGCGGGGCCGTCGCTCGGGGCGATCGCGCCGGAGTCGACCAGCCTGGTGAAGAAGTCCTTCAGCGCGGGGACATAGCTGGGGTCGGCGTTTGTGACGGTGTACTGGTCGAGCGGGATGTCCATCAGTCGCAGGGTTTCCGCGATCTCGGCGCTGTAGTGCGCGGCCGTTTCGGCGTTCGACCTGCCTTCCCGGCGAGCGCAGTCGACCACGTAGGACTGGAAGTCGTCGCTGCCGGTCAGGTGCCAGATGTTGGCGCCGTTCATCCGTTGGAACCGGACGTAGGCGTCGGCACCCAGATACGGGCCGGAGAGGTGGCCGAGGTGGAGGTCGCCGTTGGGGGTGGGCGGCGTCGAGAAGACGAACACCGGGCGGTCGCCGTGCTCGCTGGTCACCGGGGTGGCCGAGGACACCGCGCGGGCGCCGTCGCGCCAGTACTGGGTGAGGAAGACCAGATCCTGATCCCCGGTGTTCTCCACGACGTGAGCCTCGAACGGCTCGAACAGGACGACGGTGCCCGGCGCGACCGGGTGGCGTTCGGAGCCCACGACGAACTCGCCGCGGCCGGCGACGATGACGATCAGCTCGGTTTCGTCGTGCCGGTGGTGCGCCGAGGCGACGCCCGGTGCGACCCGGCCCCAGGCGGCGCCGGTGCCCAGCCCGTCGACCGAGACCATGTCGATCCCGAATGCTTCGGAGAGCGCGGCGACGCCAAAGCGGTCGATGATCATGCGGTGTCCTTCTCGTCGAGCAGGTCGGCGGCCGCCGCGGCGATCGCGGGGGCCAGCCGGTAGCCGGAACCGCCCGCCGCGCCGGCGAACAGCACCCGGCCGTCGGCGGTGACCGGGCGCACGATCGGCGTACGGTCGGGGCTGTAGGCATCGCAGAACACGCGGCCGGAGACACAGTACGGGCTGAGCTTCGGGGCGTAACGATCCAGGATCGCCCGGCCGCGGTCGAGGTCGTCGGCGGACAGCTCCCCGGTCAGCGCGTCCGGGGTGACGTCCCAGTCGGGTGAGGTGTAGCTGAACAGCCAGTGGCCGCGGTGGGCCAGCGGTAGCAGGAACGCGTCCTCGTCGTGGAAGACGGTCGTGCGGTCGCGAGGGGTGGCGGGTCGTTCGATGTGCAGGGCGACCACTTTCTTGATCCGGACGCCGAGCGGGGCAAGCAGCTCCGGCCAGGCCAGCCAGGGACCCGGTGCCAGCACGACGCGGCCGGCGGTGAGCCGGGCACCGGTGCTCAGCGTGAGGACGACGCCGTCCGGTGCGGACCCCACGGCGGTGACCGCGGTGCCCTCCCGAAACGCCGCGCGGTCGCGGAGCCGAGCGGCCAGGAGTTGGGTGAGCGCTCCAACGTCGGCGTAGTGGGCGCCGTCGCCCTCCCAGCCCTGGTCGGCCGGACGCAGCCGCGCTTCGGGGAGGTAGTGCTCCCGGACGGCGGCTTCGTCGGTGCTGACCACGGTCAGGCCCACCGGGTGGATCGGCACCTGTGGGTCTCGCCGGCGCAGGTCCTCGTACCAGCGATGGCTGTAGGCGGCCAGCGCCCGCACCCGTGGGGTGGCACCGCGCGGGAAGTGCAGGCCGGCGGAGAACCGGGACACTCCGCCGCCAACCACTCCCCCTGTCGATCACCGTCACCCGCCGGTGGGGCGCGCGGGCCAGTGCCTCGGTGGCCACCAGGCAGCCGACCACTCCGGCACCGACCACCACGACGTCGGCGTCCACATGATCGCACGCCCTTTGGCCCAGGATTTTCCCGGAAAGAAAGGCCTCCGGGCGTGCAGCTTCGCCATAATCGCACGCCCTTTGGCCCAGGATCGTCCCGGAAAGAAAGGCCTCCGGGCGTGCAGCTTCGCCATAATCGCACGCCCTTTGGCCCATTAGCGGGCCCCTGTCTTGGGTGACCACTCGGCGAACGCCGGGTCCTGTCCCCTGCTCCGGACGCCGCGGATCCGGTCGACGATCCGCTGGCTGCGCCAGGCGGTGAGGCTGAGGTTCGGGTCGGCGAGGCCGCGCTGCGTGCGGACGGCATTTTGCAGGAACAGGTTCCGGTCGGCCGGGCCGTCCCAGTTGGCGGCGAAGTCGGCGTCCACCTGATACTCGTCGTCCTCCCGCGCCAGGCGTTGCTCCAGGGGTGCCAGGAAGTCCATCCGGGCCGGCTGGAACCCGGTGGCCCAGATGATCACTTCGGCCTCGAAGATCTCCAGGCCGCCGGCCAGGTCGTTGTGCTGGACGGAGATGCTCCAGCCGTCCGGCGAGCACGCCTCGACGCTGACCACCTCGCGGTTGGGGTAGAGCCCGGTGAGCTGCGGGGCGCCCGTGATGAACCGGTGGACGTAGATCTGCTGATAGATTTCCCGGGCGGTGGACTCGGAGATGCCGTCGCTGGTCAGCACCTGCTGGCTGTTGAAGTCGGCCCGTACAGCCAGGTCGAGCTCGGCAAAGTAGTCGGAGTGGCAGGGCATGTAGAACTCGTTGGTGAACGGCGAGTCGTCGATCGGGAAGTAGTTGCGCCGGCGGGACAGCCACGACACCCGGTGCGGCAGTTCGCTGTCGGGCCGGGAGATCAGGTCGAGGAACGCCTCGGCGCCGGACTGGCCGCCGCCGATCACCGCCACCCGCTTGTCGCGCAGGCGGACGGCTTTCGACCTGAACTCGCTGACGTGGAACTGAGTGCTGCCCAGGTGCGGRCGGGCGAACATCGGCACCCACGGCACGGTGCCRACKCCGACCACCACGTTGTCGGCGAGGAGAGCGCGCTTGTCGGTCTGCACGACAAACGCGTCGCCGGTGAAGTCGACGGCCTGCGCCTCCTCGCCGAACACAACGTTCTCGTTGCGACTGCAGGCCCAGCCGAGGTAGTTACGGAACTCCTCGCGGGGCACTTTTTCGAACTGTGCGTTGAGGTAGTGGTAGATTCGCCCGCGGTCGTGGAGATAGGCTATGAACGAGAATGGACTGGTCGGGTCGGACAGGCTCACAAGGTCCTTGAACAAGGACACTTGGAGGGTCGCTCCAGGGATGAGCTGATCGTCGTGCCAGGTGAATTCGGCCTTCCTGTCGATGACCAGGTTCGGCATCCCTGGGTCACCGTGCAACAGGGCTGCCAGGCTCAGGTTGGCCGGTCCGGCCCCGATTCCGACACAGCGGTACCGCGGAGACTTACTCCCCATGAGAAGAGCTCGCTTTCAGCGTTCGGACAGACGAACTTACATTCGCTCGTGAAACCGGCCGCGCGGGCCCAGGGCGTCAGCGATGGCGAGGCGCAGCACCTCGGAGGCGCCCTCGTAGATCCGCAGCGACCGGATCTGCCGGTACAGCCGCTCCGGCAGGCTGTCGTGCACCAGCCCGGCCGCGCCGTAGACCTGCACGGCCGCGTCCACGACCTGCTGGGCGGCCTCGGTGGCGTACAGCTTCGCGATGCTGGAGTGCCTGGCCAGCGGGGCGCCCCGGTCGGCCTCCCAGGCGGCCCTGGCCACCAGGAGGGCGGCGGCGTTCAGCCGTACCTCGACATCGGCGAAGCTGGCCTTCACCGTCGGCAGGTCGAACAGCCGCCTGCCGTACGCGGCCCGTTCTCTGGCCCTGGCCAAAGCGGCGTCGGCGGCCCGGCGGGCGAAGCCAAGCGCCGCGGCGCCGACGGTGAGGCGGAACCGTTCGAGCAGCTCCATGGCCACGACAAACCCGCCGCCGCGGGGGCCCAGGACGGCGTCGGCCGGGACCCGGCAGCCGTCGAACTCCAGTCGGGCGATGTCGCGTTCGGCCACCATGTCGATCGGCTCGATCCGCAGGCCCGGGGTGCCGGCCGGGACGAGCAGCGCGGTCAGGCCCAGCGCGGCCGGGCCGTCACCGGTGCGGGCCACCACGCAGAAGACGTCGGCGCCCGCGGCGCCGGCGATCCACATCTTGTTCCCGTCCAGGACGTACTGCGCGCCGTCCGGCACGGCGCGCAGGGCGAGCGCGGCGACGTCCGAGCCGGCCTGCTCCTCCGACAGCGCGAACGCACCTGCCAGCTCGCCGCAGGCCATGCCGGGCAGCCAGCGCCGCTTCTGCTCGTCGGTGCCGTGGCGCTGGATCGGCCAGGCGGCCAGGACCTGGATCGAGAACGCGAAGTCGGCCAGGTCCTCGGTGTAGGCCAGGGCTTCCCTCGTCAGACACAGGCTGCGCAGGTCGGCGGGCTCCAGCAACCCCGCGGCCCCCAGCTCGCGCAGCACGCGGGCGCCGTACTTCGCCGGCGCGCCGGTCCGGGCTGCCGCCGCCAGATCGGCGCGGGTGTCCCAGAACCTGCCGAGCGCCTCGGCCAGCTCGCGGTGTGACTGCTCGTAGAACGGCAGCGCCACCAGCTCCGGGTCCAGGCTCATGCGGCGGCCCGCCCTGCCATCAGGCGCCTGGCCAACTGCGGCTCGACGAAGAACGCGAACGAGGCGTAGCCGCGCCACACCCGCTGCCAGGCTCGCTCGACGGCAACCGGGCCGGCAGTGCGGCCGACGTGGTCGAGGTAGCCGACGATCAGGTCGGTCGCCTGGCGGGCGTGGCCGGCCGAGACGTTGTCGATGGACAGATGCGCCGCCTCGTAGGCGATGTCGAAACGGTGGTGGCGCATCTTCTCCATCTCATGCAGCCGCAGCTCGCCGAGGCCGAACATCTCTACCCCCAGGCTGTAGCCGAGGATCTCCTCGTAGCGGGAGTCCGGGAACAGCGCCAGGCTGAGCTGGTAGGTGGCGTACGGGTAGGTCAGGTCGGGCAGCTCGGCCTGGGTGAGGAACTCCTCCGAGCGCGGGTGCGGCAGGTGGATGTCCATGCTGGCCAGGGCCTGCTGGATCAGCGTGATGTGGTTCTTGGCGATGTCGCCGCGGCCCATCTCGTCGGCGTAGATGGCGAACAGCGGCCCGTCGCTGGGGCGGTGG
>NZ_MRUJ01000117.1:0-31676 GCF_002099325.1 Frankia sp. KB5
ACAAGGTCCTTGAACAAGGACACTTGGAGGGTCGCTCCAGGGATGAGCTGATCGTCGTGCCAGGTGAATTCGGCCTTCCTGTCGATGACCAGGTTCGGCATCCCTGGGTCACCGTGCAACAGGGCTGCCAGGCTCAGGTTGGCCGGTCCGGCCCCGATTCCGACACAGCGGTACCGCGGAGACTTACTCCCCATGAGAAGAGCTCGCTTTCAGCGTTCGGACAGACGAACTTACATTCGCTCGTGAAACCGGCCGCGCGGGCCCAGGGCGTCAGCGATGGCGAGGCGCAGCACCTCGGAGGCGCCCTCGTAGATCCGCAGCGACCGGATCTGCCGGTACAGCCGCTCCGGCAGGCTGTCGTGCACCAGCCCGGCCGCGCCGTAGACCTGCACGGCCGCGTCCACGACCTGCTGGGCGGCCTCGGTGGCGTACAGCTTCGCGATGCTGGAGTGCCTGGCCAGCGGGGCGCCCCGGTCGGCCTCCCAGGCGGCCCTGGCCACCAGGAGGGCGGCGGCGTTCAGCCGTACCTCGACATCGGCGAAGCTGGCCTTCACCGTCGGCAGGTCGAACAGCCGCCTGCCGTACGCGGCCCGTTCTCTGGCCCTGGCCAAAGCGGCGTCGGCGGCCCGGCGGGCGAAGCCAAGCGCCGCGGCGCCGACGGTGAGGCGGAACCGTTCGAGCAGCTCCATGGCCACGACAAACCCGCCGCCGCGGGGGCCCAGGACGGCGTCGGCCGGGACCCGGCAGCCGTCGAACTCCAGTCGGGCGATGTCGCGTTCGGCCACCATGTCGATCGGCTCGATCCGCAGGCCCGGGGTGCCGGCCGGGACGAGCAGCGCGGTCAGGCCCAGCGCGGCCGGGCCGTCACCGGTGCGGGCCACCACGCAGAAGACGTCGGCGCCCGCGGCGCCGGCGATCCACATCTTGTTCCCGTCCAGGACGTACTGCGCGCCGTCCGGCACGGCGCGCAGGGCGAGCGCGGCGACGTCCGAGCCGGCCTGCTCCTCCGACAGCGCGAACGCACCTGCCAGCTCGCCGCAGGCCATGCCGGGCAGCCAGCGCCGCTTCTGCTCGTCGGTGCCGTGGCGCTGGATCGGCCAGGCGGCCAGGACCTGGATCGAGAACGCGAAGTCGGCCAGGTCCTCGGTGTAGGCCAGGGCTTCCCTCGTCAGACACAGGCTGCGCAGGTCGGCGGGCTCCAGCAACCCCGCGGCCCCCAGCTCGCGCAGCACGCGGGCGCCGTACTTCGCCGGCGCGCCGGTCCGGGCTGCCGCCGCCAGATCGGCGCGGGTGTCCCAGAACCTGCCGAGCGCCTCGGCCAGCTCGCGGTGTGACTGCTCGTAGAACGGCAGCGCCACCAGCTCCGGGTCCAGGCTCATGCGGCGGCCCGCCCTGCCATCAGGCGCCTGGCCAACTGCGGCTCGACGAAGAACGCGAACGAGGCGTAGCCGCGCCACACCCGCTGCCAGGCTCGCTCGACGGCAACCGGGCCGGCAGTGCGGCCGACGTGGTCGAGGTAGCCGACGATCAGGTCGGTCGCCTGGCGGGCGTGGCCGGCCGAGACGTTGTCGATGGACAGATGCGCCGCCTCGTAGGCGATGTCGAAACGGTGGTGGCGCATCTTCTCCATCTCATGCAGCCGCAGCTCGCCGAGGCCGAACATCTCTACCCCCAGGCTGTAGCCGAGGATCTCCTCGTAGCGGGAGTCCGGGAACAGCGCCAGGCTGAGCTGGTAGGTGGCGTACGGGTAGGTCAGGTCGGGCAGCTCGGCCTGGGTGAGGAACTCCTCCGAGCGCGGGTGCGGCAGGTGGATGTCCATGCTGGCCAGGGCCTGCTGGATCAGCGTGATGTGGTTCTTGGCGATGTCGCCGCGGCCCATCTCGTCGGCGTAGATGGCGAACAGCGGCCCGTCGCTGGGGCGGTGGAAGCGGCCGGTGTTGCCGATCCGGTGCATGCAGGCGCCGTCGACGAGGTTGYCCAGCGCGAACCGCTTCTGGTTGTTGATCACGTTCTTCCTGGACGGGATGTCGGTMAGCGGCCGGAAGGGCTCGACGAGCTTCGTCCAGTAGAGGGTGTCCACCCGCTCCCACAGCGCCTCGGGGCTGTAGTCGAACCAGCTGGCGTCGGTGTAGCGTCCGGCGGCTCCCAGCTCGAACATCCCCTCGGCCTGGGCGAGCACCCGCTCGACGCGGCTGCGGGCGGCAGCCAGCACGCTGGGGAACCGCTCGACGTTGACCAGGCGGTACAGGAACTGACGCTCGTCGAGAGCCGGCGGCTCGGCCGCGAGGACGTCGCCGGGGTCGGCAGCCACGAGCGCATGCTGCCAGGCAGCGGCACCCTCGTCGCCGGCGGTGCAGGCAGCCAGGTCGGCGCCGGGTTCCTCACCCGCGGCAACAGCGGCCGCCCACCGCCCGATCGTGCGCGCTTCGGCCTCGTCGAAGATCCCGAACATCGGCCCACCGAACGTGATCGCCCTGGTGAAGCGGCAACCGCCGGCCCGCAGCGGCTTCAGCTGGCTGGAGGAGCGGAACTGACGGATGAACGCCGCGGCGTCGAACGCCGGGTCGGCGAACAGGTCGCGCAGCGGGGTACCGGAGATCTGCACCTTGTGGTGCTGGCGGCCCGCGTACGGTGCGTGCCTGGCGACGATCAGCGCCACTCTGGCGTCGAGTGACAGGCCCTGGTGCCAGCTCGCGAGATCGTCGAGCATCGCCACGTGCGCGCTCTCCAGACGCACGACGAGCTGGATCGCCGCGAGCAGCCGCGCCCGGTCGGCCGGGCCGGTAGGCGACTGCTCGGTAAGCGCCAGATACTCCGCCAGCAGCGGCGCCGGATCGTACCCAGGGCCGTCCACACCGGGTGGGCCGTCCACACCGGATAGTGCGGCGTCGGTGCCCAGTGCCCGGAAGGCGCAGTGCACGCCGACCACCTCGGGCAGGAAACTGGCCGGCAGCCGGGACAGCGACAGGTAGAAGGCGGCCGTCACCACGGTGAGCGGCCGGGCCTGCGCCGCGGTCAGGAAGTCGGTGGCTGCCAGGTCAGGGAGCACCACGCCGTGCTCCGCCAGCAGCCGGCGGCGCTGATGGGCCAGGGTGCGCTCGGCCACGCCACGACCCAGCAACTCCAGCTGCTCGACGCCCAGCCGGTTGACAATCACGGCGGGTTGGGTAGCTGGCTGCGACACGGTGTCCAGCCAGCAGCCTTCGATCAGCGCGAGCGGGGCACGCTGCCGCAGCACCGCGGCCACAGTCTCGGCCGAAGCGGTGCGAAGCCGAGCGGCGACCCCCGCAATCGCCACGCGGGAGCCGGCCAGCTCGGCGAGCACGTGCTCCCGGTCCGGACCGGCCTCCCTGGCCAGACCGGCTTCCCTGGCCAGGGAAGCACTGTCCGGCAGGAACGCGGCGAGCACCCGGCGGGCGGCCACCAGCGTCGCCTCGGACTCCTGCTCGACCAGCAGCTGGCGGTACAGGGCGGCCGGCGGCCCGGCCACGGCCGCGGCTGCCTCGGCGGCCGCGGCCGGGCCGCACTCGAACGGTCCCAGCGGCAGCGAGGTCGTCAGGTCGGTCATGCGGCTTTGCTCCTCGCGGCCAGGTGAGCGGCGAGTCCGTGCATCTTCCCGGTGGCCTCGAACGCCTGACCGCGGCAGTTGAGGTGCAGCCTGTCGCTGCAGTAGATGCCCGCGTCGGCGCAGAGCGGATGGTCGGTGAACGAGACGAAGATCGCGCCGTACTCCTGGGACACCTCCCGCGTGATCCGGGTGACGATCCTGGTCGCCTTGCTGAACATCTCCCCGTACTTCTCGGAGACGATGCCCGCCTGGCTGATATCGAGCATCCCGATGGTGAGGATGTCGGCACCGGTCACCCTGACCCTGGAAACGATCTCGGTCAGCTCGGCGCGCACGGTGACCGGATCGAAGCCCGGCCTGATGAAGTCGTTGCCGCCGCCGGAGAGGAACACCAGGTCGGGCCTGAAATCCAGGGCCGGCTGCAACTGCGTCTGGCGGATTTCGGTCAGCGTCAGATCGCGTTTGGCCAGCCGAATCTCGTCGAGGTCAGGGTGAATGCGGTGCAGCACGGCACTGATCCGGTCCACCCAGGACAGATCCTGGTAGCCGGGCACAGCTTCGCGTATTCCGGTCGAGATGCTGTCACCGATCACCGCGATCCGCTTCCACGGCGCGCCCGCCAGCAGCTCCACACCGGCTTCGGTGGAGATGACGTACGGGTCGGTGTCCTCGGTCAGTTCGGTCATCCCTCGTCCTCGCAGTCGTCGTCGCCGTCGTCGGACCCGGCGCCGACGGCTATGACCGCGGACACTTCCCGCTGCCGAGTGGCAAACTCCAGCCTGGCGATTTCGTCGGCGATCCGCTCGTCCTCGGCGCTTATCTCGGCCCCGTCGACCCGGCTGAACCCGAGGACGCCCAGCTCACGCAGGCTCTCCTGCATCCTGGGGCCGAACAGGTTGATGTCCTTCAGCGTTGGGACAATCCGGGTGAACACCCGGCGCCGGAATTCGCGCTGGGCGGGCGAGCGGTTGGCCAGCGCGATGCATTCTTCGGCGCCGTAGTCGAGTTTGCGCCACATCTCCTCGCCGACGAACCGGTCCTTGAGCACCCAGCACGCCTCGACCGCGAAATCCTCCCGCTCACGCAGTTCGGCGGTGCTGAGCTGACTGTAGTAGTCGCGCAGTGCCAACCGTCCGAACGCGACATGACGCGCCTCGTCCTGCAGCACGTAGGCGTTGAGCGCCTGCGCCAGCGGATCGCGCATCCGGTCGCGCTGGATGCTGAACGCCGCCAGCGCCAGGCCCTCGATCATCACCTGCATGCCGAGGTAGGTGATGTCCCATCGGCTGTCACCGATGATCGCCTCAAGCAGGCCGCGCAGACCGGTGGAGATCGGGTAGTGCACTTTGATCTTTGCCTGCAGCATGCGCTGGTACGCCTCGACGTGCCTGGCCTCGTCCATCACCTGCGTGGCGGCGTAGAACTTCGAGGCGATGTCCGRCACGGCCTGGACGACCTTCGCCGAGCACACCAGGCCGCCCTGCTCACCGTGTAGAAACTGGGAATAGAGCCACCCGGCTATGTGCTGGCGGACGGTGGTCCGCTCCGCCTCCGGCAGGCGCTCCCACACCCGCGTCCCGGCGATCCAGATGAACTCGTCGGGCAGGCCGAGCGGGTTGTCCGGGTCGACGTCGTGGCTCCAGTCCAGCTGCGTCTCGGCGTCCCACTGGCGCTGCTTGCCGCGGGAGTACAGGTTCAGCATCTGCTCGGTGCCGGCGTCGTAGTCCCAGGTGAACAGCGCGTCCCCGCCGAGCGGAACGGCCCAGCCACCAGCCAGCTTCGCCATCGTGCCTGACTTCATGACCACTCTCTTCAGGTCTCTTCAGATCTCTTCAGGCTCGACTGACGACAGCGCGCCGAAGACGTGAGGACACGGCCCCGAAGGCCCACGCCGCAGGCGGCGTGCCGTCCGGCCGCAGGAACAGCGCGGCCGACTCGGCCACGGCGCACGGCAGCAGGCGGTTGAACCGGCTGCCACGGCAGGCCGCCCGGAACTCCGCCCCGCCGTCCCGGCCATGCTCGGCCGCGAGGTAGGCGAACGCCGGGTCCAGGGCGCGCCACTGACCGTCGAGGTGGACCTCGCACCAGCCGTGATCGTTGCCGACGAGGCCCAGCAGGAAGCCGCGGCGGGCCCGCGCCTGGAATCCTTCGGCCCGCAGCCGGTCGGCGAGGACCCTCCCCGCCACGACGCAGTCGGCGACACCCAGATCCCAGGACCGTCGGTGGTCGGTGCGCAGCGGCTCGGCGATCGCCTGATAGCGCACCGCGCCGCTGTCGAAGGCACCGAGGACGTCGTCGAACGCCGCGCGGATCCGGCGGTCGGCGATGTCGAAACGCTCGCCGGTGAGCCGGACGCGCACCTGGTACGGATCGACCTGATAACCCTCGGCGACGACCGGCCGCGGCAGATCGGCAGCCGGGTCGTCCAGGAGCTCGACGCCCTCGGCGTCCAGATCCGGGATCGCCACCTGGAAGGTCTCACCGGTGGGTGCCCGGTGTACMGCAACCGTCCAGTCCAGGGGCACGAACCAGCTGTCCGGCTCGGCCGCCACGAACCGCATGAGCAGCCGCCTGGCCAGTTCGGGCACCGTGGTGCYGGTGCCGGAGTGCAGCGCCGCGTTGGCGACGTCGGTGTAGTCGAGCAGGCCGTCGACCTGCCGCAGGCCGAGCGCGACGACCCCGGCTTCGTCGGTGCACAGCACGGTGGYTGCGTCGGCGAGGGTGGTGTCGAAGACGGCCAGGTCCGGCGGGGTCGGCTCGAAGCGGAGTCTCACATGAGTTCCTTGATGAGCTCGGCAAGGTCACGCGCGGTAACTGCCGCGAACGGGACGTCGTCGGGAATCGCCACACTCAGTGCGTCCTCGAGATCCACCACCACGCTGAGGATCACCACCGACTCGATCTTCGGTAGCAGGTGCATGGGGAGATCCAGGTCGATGTCGGCCTTGTCCATCTGCAGCCGGTTGGCCAGGGCGGTGGCCACCGCGTCCTCGACGGTCTGCATACTCATGAGGCGTCCTTCACGGTCTTCTGGTAGAGGTCCCTGGCGGCTTGGCGGCGAACCTTGCCGGAGCTGGTGTGCGGGATGGAGCGGACGGGCACGGGGTGCACGAACGCCACCCCGGGGCCGAGCTCAGCGGAGATGGCCGCCTCGACGGCACTCGTCAGAGCGGCGGCCTCCGCACCCTCGAGCGGCGTCTCGACGAGGACCGCGAGGTGCTCGAAGCCGCCGTCCCTGGCCTGGAGGGCGGCGCAGGCCCGGACGTCGAAACCCTGGACGCGGCACGCGATCTRCTCAACGTCTTCGGCGTAGTAGTTCTGACCGCGGATGATTGCCATGTCCTTGAGGCGGCCGACCAGGAACAGCTCGCCCTCGGCCTCGAACCCGAGGTCGCCTGTGCGCAACCAGCCGTCGGAGGTGAAGGGCTGTTGGTCGGCGGGCAGCCCGAGGTAGCCGCCCATCACGGCCGCGCCACGGATCTGGACCTCGCCGACCTGACCGGCACCCGGGGCGTCGATCCGGAAGGCGATGCCCGGCGCCGCCGAACCGCAGGCGACGACCTCACGGGCGTTGTCGGCCTCCGGGGCGACGCGGGCGACCTCGTCGCCCGGCGCGAGGGCGAACCGGTCGACGGTGAGGTGCCACGGCAGGTCCTTCGGCTTCGCCCAGCTGACGACGAGCGTGGCTTCGGCCATGCCGTAGCACGGAAGCATCGCCTCGGGCCGGAACCCGTACGGGCCGAACACCCGGTTGAATGCCTCCAGCGTCGACCACCGCACGGGCTCGGCGCCGTTGCAGGCGGCCCGCCACCCGGACAGATCGAGTCCGTCGGGAGCGCCGCCGGCTTCGACCGCGTCGACCATGCGCTGATAGGCGAAGTTGGGCATGGGCAGCACGCTGGCGCCGGACGCCGCCGCGCCAGCCAGCCACCCGCGGGTGTCCCGGAGGAAGTCGGTGGTGCGCCAGAGGTTGACTGAGCAGCCCCTGGCCAGGTGCGCGAGCATGCCGAACAGGCCCATGTCGTGGAACAGCGGTAGCCAGATGCCGATCTCGTCGGTCTCGGTCAGGCCCAGGCCGTCGGCTATGGCCGCCAGGCCGGCCAGGATGGTGCCGGCGGTCAGCGCGACACCCTTGGGCGCCGAGGTGCTACCGGAGGTGTACTGGATCACCGCGAACTCGTCGGCCGGGTTCTCACCGACCGGCCCGGCCGGCTCGGGTACCTCCGTGATCTMGGGTACCTCCGTGATGTCGTCCAGCCGGACGTTCGGCAACGTTCCGAGCCGGCTGAGCAGGTGCGCGCTCTGGCCGTCCACCAGCAGGGTCTCCAGCTCGGCATCCTCGATGACGCGGCGCAGGTGCTTCTGGTAGCCCTCGCTGCTCCCGAACGCCACGGGGAGGGCGATGGGCACCGCGGCAGCCCCGATCCGGAAGCACGCGAGCAGCCCGCGCAGCCAGGGTTCGCCGTTGGCCATCAGGATGCCGACGCGACGCCGGCCGGCGATCACTGTTGCCGTCCGCTCGGCGTCGGCCAGCAGTTGCGTGACGGGTACGGATCGTCCCTCGAACGGCAGGTGCAGTGCCGTCTTCGGGCGGGCGTTGGTGCCTACCGCATCCCAGAGCGCGCTCACCAGGTCTCCCCCTTGCCCGAATAAACGAAATAACGCCCCAAATCGGGAGATTGACGGAATCAATGGAAGCGAAACACAAGTTACGTCAGAGCGCAAGAAGGTTACTAATCTTCAATCAATCGTTCGATTTCGACGATCTTTGCCGTGTTCCTTGAACCGGTATCTGGGTGTGCGGAGCTGGTGCGCGCGACCCGTGTCGGGTACGCGTGGGGAAAGCGGCGCTTCGCTCGCGCCGCGTCACCCAGGGCGCCGCGAGCCACCTCACAGCACGGCTACAAGCCGTCACCGATCACAACGTAGCGCGATCTCTGCGCGGCCCTGGGAGTTCGGGTACCCGTTCGCGCTCGGCCTGATGGCCTTGGTGTCCATTATGCCGTACGTGATCTTCAGGCAGCGGCGGTGGCCGTGACCAGCGCGCGGAGAACGAGGGCGTCGGCTGGCCCACGTAGCGTGAGGTTGCCGCCGGTGTGGATCGCGCAGCCCGCTCCGACTGCCTCGATCARCTGGTCACGTATCGCCCCGCAGGCTCGTGAGCGGCGGCTCGTACGCGGAAACTGGGACGTATGGCGAGCGGCAGACTGCGGATCTACCTCGGCGCGGCGCCCGGGGTGGGCAAGACCTACGACATGCTCTGTGAGGCTCAGCGGCGCAAGGCACGCGGAACGGACGTCGTGGTCGGGCTGGTGGAGACCCATGGGCGACCGCGGACCGCCGCGTTGCTGGACGGATTGGAAATCATGCCCCGCCGCACGGTCTCCTACCGCGGTGCCACCTTTACCGAGATGGACGTGGATGCGATCCTGGCCCGCGCGCCAGCGGTGGTGCTCGTCGACGAGCTGGCGCACACGACCGTCCCGGGGTGCCGGAACGCCAAGCGCTGGCAGGACGTCCACGAGCTGTTGAACGCGGGCATMGACGTGCTGTCGACATTGAACATCCAACATCTGGAGTCACTCAACGACGTCGTGGAAAGGATCACCGGAGTCCCGCAGCGGGAGACCGTGCCGGACGCAGTGGTACGCGCCGCCGAACAGGTCGAACTGGTCGATATGACACCGGAGGCGCTGCGGCGGCGGATGGTCCACGGCAACATCTACGGCCCAGACAAGATCGACGCCGCGCTGGGCAACTACTTCCGAGTCGGCAATCTGACCGCGCTGCGGGAGTTGGCGCTGCTGTGGCTGGCCGACAAGGTGGACGAACAGCTCGATCACTACCGCACCGAGCACCAGATCTCCGGCATCTGGGAGACGCGGGAGCGGGTGGTTGTCGCACTGACCGGCGGCCCTGAGGGCGACACGCTGATCCGCCGGGCGGCGCGGATCGCGGATCGCGCCAAGGGTGCGGACCTGCTCGCGGTCCACGTCACCCGATCCGATGGCCTGGCCGGTGCGTCGCCCGCGCACCTGGCCCGGCAGCGGGTGTTGGTGGAGAGCCTGGGCGGCAGCTACCACCAGGTGGTCGGGGACGACATTCCCATCGCGCTGCTTGAATTCGCCCGAGCGGAGAACGCGACCCAGCTCGTGCTAGGCGCGAGCCGGCGCGGCCGGCTGGCCCACATGATCGACCCTGGTATCGGCGTCACGACAACGAAACTGTCCGGGCCGATCGACGTGCACCTGGTCACCCATGAGGAGGTGGGCAAGGGGCGGCTGCTGCCCCGCCGGGCCCGTGGGCTGACCCTCCGGCGGCGGCTTGCCGGTGTCCTGGCCGCGGTCGTGCTGCTGCCGCTGCTGACCCTTGCGTTGACGCACCAGCGGACCGGTCTCAACCTGACCAGCAACGTGCTGGGGTTCCTGATCGTGGTGGTCGCTGTGGCGCTGGTGGGCGGCCTGCTGCCGGCACTGCTGGCCGCGGTCGGCGGCTTGCTGCTGCTGAACTACTACTTCATCCAACCAGTACACCGCTTCATCGTCGCTGAGAGTAACAACGTTCTCGCGCTCCTGGCGTTCCTGGCGGTTGCGGTGATGGTGAGCAGCGTGGTCGACCTGGCCGCCCGGCGGACCAGCCAGGCGGTACGCGCCACCGCGGAGGCGGAGATGCTCTCGACCCTGGCCGGGAGCGTGCTGCGCGGCGAGCAGGCACTGCCGGCGCTGCTCACGCAGGTGCGGGAGACGTTCGGGCTGACCTCGGTCGCCCTGCTCGAACGCGCGGCCGAGGGCGGTCAGAACGGCGCCCGCAAGGCAGACCGCCACGGCTGGCGGGTGGTCGACAGCGCCGGGCCCGACCCATGCCTGCGGCCGGACGAGGCCGACACGGAGGTACCGGTCAGCGAGAACCTGACGTTGGTCCTGCGGGGCCGGCCGCTGCCCGCGGCGGACCGCCGGGTACTCACCGCCTTCGCCGCGCAGGCCGCGGTCGCCCTCGAACAGCGACGGCTGGCCCAGGTGGCAGCGGAAGCCGGGCCACTCGCCGAAGCGGACCGCACCCGCCGCGCCCTGCTCACTGCCGTCAGCCACGACCTGCGCAGCCCGCTCGCCACGGCCTCGGCGGCAGTCGCGAACCTGCGCGGCAACGAGGTCGAGTGGAGCGCCGAGGAGCAGGCGGAACTGCTCGCCACCGCTGAGGAAGCGTTGGACCACCTGGCCCGGCTGGTGGAGAACCTGCTCGACATGAGCCGGTTGCAGGCTGGACGCCTGAGCGTGTTCCCCGCCCCGGTCGGGCTCGACGACGTGATTCCCGGCGTGCTGCGCGACCTGGGCCCGGCAGCTCGCGACGTGGCTGTGACGGTCCCGGACGACCTTCCGCTGGCCTACGCCGACCCGGCGCTGCTGGAACGGGTGATCGCCAACCTGCTGTCCAACGCGGCCCGCTACTCACCCCCGGGCCAGCCCCCGCTGATCACCGCCAGTGCGTTGCACGACCGGATCCAGCTGCGGGTCATCGACCGCGGGCCTGGACTGCCCGCGGAGGACCGTGACCAGGCGTTCACGCCGTTCCAGCGGCTGGGCGACACCGACAACGCCAGCGGCATCGGGCTGGGCCTCGCGCTCTCCCGAGGCCTGACGGAGGCGATGGGCGGCACCCTGACACCGGAGGACACCCCCGGCGGGGGCCTGACCATGGTGGTAGCGCTGCCGGTCGCGACGGTCGGCGATTCTACCCAGCCGGCGGACGGTGCGGCCTGAGATCGCGGGACGGTCAACAGACAACGAGGTCATAGTTTGACAACAAGGTCATAACTGGACAACAAGGTCATGACTGGATAACAAGGTCATGGTTGGAACCGGTAGCCCATGCCTGGCTCGGTGATGAGGTGGCGGGGCTGTGCCGGGTTGAGTTCAAGTTTGTGGCGCAGCCGGCCGATGTACTGGCGCAGGTAGTGGCTCTGCTCCTTGGGTGCGGGCCCGCCGGCCCGGGGCAGCAGATCCCGGTAGGTCAGTAGCTTTTCGGGGTGGCGGACCAGGACGTCGAGCAGGTGCCATTCCGTGGGGGTGAGCCGGACCTCGGCGGGGCCGTCCGGGCGGGCGCTGTCGGGTTTGCGGGTGACGCGCCGTGCGTCGAGGTCGATCAGATAGTCGCCCAGGGCGACGGTGAGCGGTTCGGTGGGCGGCGGGGTGCGCCGGACGACGGCGCGCAGCCGGGCGAGCAGTTCGTCGACCCGGAAGGGCTTGGTGACGTAGTCGTCGGCACCGGCGTCCAACGCTGCGATCTTATCGCTGCTGCCGGCGCGTCCGGAGAGCACGATGACCGGGGCGGCGGTCCAGCCGCGCAGGGCGTGGATGACGTCAACGCCGTCGAGGTCGGGAAGCCCGAGGTCGAGCAGGATGATATCGGGTTCGTGTTCGGCGGCGGCGGCGAGCGCGCGGCTTCCGTCCGCGGCGACGGTGACCTGGTAGCCGCGGGCGCGCAGGGTGATGTGTAGCGCGCGGAGCAGCCGTGGGTCGTCGTCCACCACGAGTACGCTGGTCACGCGTCGTCTCCCGGCAGTGAACCGAGCGGTACGGCGGGCAGGGTGCGAACCATCGTGAGGCCTCCGCCGGGGTGTCCTCGGGGCTGAGCGTTCCGTCCATAGCTTCGACCCGGGAGTTTGTCTGGGAAAGTGCCCCGGCCGCAGTGGGCGGTGCGCGGGACGGGTCCTGCGCACCGCCCCCGGGCCAGCGTCACCCGGGCCAGTCCAGCTACCTGGTCGTCCTGTCGAGGGCCAGGTTCAGGGTGAGGACGTTGACCGTGGGTTCGCCCATGAAGCCCAGCGCCCGACCGTCTTCGTGGTCGTGGACCAGCGCGTGGACCGTGGCCGGGTCGAGACCGCGTTCCTTCGCGACCCGGTTCACCTGCAGGTAGGCGTAGGCCGGGGAGATGTCGGGGTCGAGGCCGCTGCCGGAAGCGGTGACCGCGTCCGCCGGGACCGGGTTGTCCGTGCCCTTACCCGGCCCCTTGACCGGCGCAGTGACGCCGGCCGAGTAGTCCTCGCCGAACCTGGCGCACTCGACCTTGACGCCTTGGTACGTGGCGACGAAGGGCGCGGCCGGGCACTCCTCGTTGATGCTGACGACCCGGGTGACCGGTCCGGTGGTGCCGCCGGTCCGGAACACCGACAGGACCGCGCCGACGCCGTTCGCGGTGCAGAAGGGACGCCGGCCGTCGACCCCTTCCAGGTCACCGATGGCCTTGCTGCGGGCGCAGACCTGGGTGAGCAGGCTCTGGCTGCTTTCGTCCTCGTCCTTGGTGGCCGGGTCGTCGAAACTGTCGACGATGTTTTCCGGGCCGAGGTTGGACGCGGACGTCGACGTCGGGTCGTACCCGTCGCCGGCCGCCGAGGGGCGGGACTGGAAGTATTTGGGAATCGGGTTGCCCTTGTCGTCGGTGAACAGTTGGCCGATCTCGGCTGAGCCGACGATCTGGCCGCTGGCGTTCGTGACGAACGAGCCGTTCGCCTTATCCTTCAGCCCGGGAAGCTGCGCGATGGCCGTGATGACCAGCGGATAGGCGATGCCGGTCAGCACGGTCAGCACGAGCAGTGCGCGGAAGGCGGCGAGGTGCTGCCGCACGAAGGAGGGAAGTCGGGTCGCAGGCATGGTCACCGGGCTCCCGGGATGAACTGGATGACAAGGTCGATGAGTTTGATCCCGACGAACGGGATGATCAGACCGCCGACGCCGTAGATGTAGAGGTTGCGACGCAGCATCGCCGACGCGCTGGACGGGGTGTAACGGACGCCGCGCAGCGCCAGCGGGATCAGGGCGACGATGACGAGCGCGTTGAAGATGACGGCGGAGAGGATCGCCGACTGCGGGCTGTGCAGCCRCATGAGGTTGAGCGCGTCCAGCCCGGGGTAGATCGCCGCGAACATCGCCGGGATGATCGCGAAGTACTTGGCGATGTCGTTGGCGATCGAGAAGGTGGTCAGCGCCCCGCGGGTGATGAGCAGCTGCTTCCCGATCTCGACGATCTCGATCAGCTTCGTCGGGTTGGAGTCGAGGTCGACCATGTTGCCGGCCTCCTTGGCGGCCGACGTGCCGGTGTTCATCGCCACGCCGACATCGGCCTGGGCGAGCGCAGGGGCGTCGTTGGTGCCGTCGCCGGTCATTGCGACGAGCTTGCCGCCGGCCTGCTCTCGTTTGATCAGGGCCATCTTGTCTTCGGGCGTGGCCTCGGCGAGGAAGTCGTCGACGCCCGCCTCCTCGGCGATCGACCGGGCGGTCAGCGGATTGTCACCGGTGATCATAATGGTGCGGATGCCCATCCGGCGCATCTCGTCGAACCGCTCACGCATGCCCTGCTTGACGACGTCCTTGAGCTGGATCACGCCCAGGACGCGGGCCAGGCCGCCATCGGTGGCCTCGGCGACGACCAGCGGGGTGCCACCGGAAGCGGAGATGCCGTCCACGATCTCCCCGGTCTCCGCGGGCACGGCGCCACCAAGATCGCGCACCCAGGTGATCACCGCGCTGGCCGCTCCCTTGCGCACCTGCCGGTTCGCCCCCCCGTCGATCGCATCGAGGTCGACCCCGGACATCCGGGTCTGGGCGGTGAACGCCACGAACCGGGCGTGGCTGAGCTCGCCGGGACCGCGCTCCCGCAGGCCGTAGGTGTTCTTCGCGTGCACGACGATGGAGCGGCCCTCGGGGGTCTCGTCCGCGAGCGAGGACAGCTGGGCCGCGCTGGCCAGGTCATTCTCCGATGTGCCGCCGACCGGGACGAAGGCCCGTGCCTCCCGGTTGCCAATGGTGATCGTCCCGGTCTTGTCGAGCAGGAGGGTATTGACATCGCCGGCGGCCTCGACGGCCCGGCCGGACATGGCCAGCACGTTGCGTTGGACCAGCCGGTCCATGCCGGCGATGCCGATCGCGGACAGCAACGCGCCGATTGTCGTCGGAATCAGGCAGACCAGCAGTGACACCATCACGATCCCGGACAGGCCGTCGCCGTTCAGCGCACCGGTGTCCGGCACGCCCGGCAGCTGCGCCTTCGAGAAGATCGCCAACGGCTGCAGGGTCGCGACAGCGAGCAGAAAGGTGAGCGTCAGGGCGGCCAGCAGGATGTTCAGCGCGATCTCGTTCGGGGTCTTCTGCCGATTCGCCCCCTCCACCAGCGCAATCATCCGGTCGATGAAGCTCTCGCCCGGTTTCTGAGTGATCCGCACGACGATCCGGTCCGACAGCACCCGGGTGCCGCCGGTCACCGAACTGCGATCACCGCCGGACTCCCGGATCACCGGCGCGGACTCACCGGTGATGGCCGACTCGTCAACGCTGGCAATCCCCTCGATGACGTCGCCGTCCCCGGGGATGAACTGACCGGCCTCGACGACGACGGTGTCGCCCTGCCGCAGCCGCGGCGCGGGCACCTCCTCAAGCCGGCCGTCGTCGCGCAGCCGGTGGGCGATCGTGTCAGTCTTGGTGCGGCGTAGCGCGTCCGCCTGGGCCCTGCCGCGGCCCTCCGCAACCGCTTCGGCGAGGTTGGCGAACAGCACGGTCAGCCAGAGCCAGACCGTGATCAGCCAGCTGAACGCGGTCTCGTCCCGAATCGCCAGGACGGTGGTGAACACCGCGCCGATCTCCACGATGAACATCACCGGGTTGCGCCACAGCGTGCGCGGGTCGAGCTTGCGCAGCGCGCCCGGCGTCGACCGCAGGAGCATCGTCGGGTCGAGCAGCCCCCCCTGCACTCGCCGGGGAGCCGGCGGCGGGGTCGGCGCGGGCGCCGGAACCGGCGTACCCGCAATGGTCGAGGTGGACATCTAGTGCAAACCCTCCGCAAGCGGCCCGAGCGCGAGCGCCGGGAAGAAGGTCAGAGCGACGATGATCACGGTAACGCCGGTTAGCATGCCGACGAACTGCGGGCGATGCGTCGGTAGTGTTCCCGCGGTTTCCGGCACCGGCTGCTGTTTCGCCAACGATCCGGCCAGCCCCAACACGAAGACCATCGGCAGGAACCGCCCGAACGCCATCGCGAGGCCGAGCGCGGTGTTGTACCAGTCGGTGTTCACCGTGATGCCGGCGAACGCCGAGCCGTTGTTGTTCGCCGCCGAGGTGAAGGCGTAGAGCACCTCGGACAGGCCGTGCGGCCCGCTGTTGAGCATCCCCGCCCGTTCCCCCGGCAGCGCCATCGCCAGGCCGGTGCCGACCAGCACGATGACCGGCATCGTGAGGAAATACAGCGAGGCGAACTTGATCTCTCGACTACCGATCTTCTTGCCCAGGTACTCCGGCGTTCGTCCGATCATCAAACCCGCGACGAACACCGTGATCACTGCAAGGACCAGGATGCCGTAGAGTCCCGATCCGGTGCCGCCGGGCGCGACCTCGCCGAGCATCATGTTGAACAGCAGCGTCGCGCCACCCAGGCTGGTGTACGAGTCATRGAACGAGTCGACGGACCCGGTTGACGTCAGCGTCGTCCCCGTGGCGAACAGCRCCGAATCCGGCACACCGAACCGGGTCTCCGTAGCCTCGCGGGCCGCCCCGACCGCTGTCGGCACCGTGCCGTGGTGGATCGCCTGGAACACCTCGTTGGCTCCCAGACTGCCCAGCGCCAGCACCGCCATCACCGCGACGATCGCCAGCCCCTGCCGGGTGCTGCCGACCATCTTGCCGAACGTCCGCGGCAACGCGAACCCGATCGACAGCAGCAGGTAGATCTCGAACCAGTTCGTCCAGGAGGTCGGGTTCTCGAAGGGATGCGAGGAGTTGGCGTTGTAGAAGCCGCCGCCGTTGGTGCCGAAGTCCTTGATGGCCTCCTGGCTGGCGACCGGACCCCCGGTTACCGCCTGCTCCCCCCCGGCCAGGGTGGGGACCGTGGTGTTCCCGTGGAAGTTCTGGATCGCGCCGCCGACGATCAGCACGATCGCCGCGAGCGCGCAGACCGGCAGCAGGATCCGCACGACGGTGCGGACCAGGTCCACCCAGAAGTTTCCCAGCTGGTCGGTCTTCTTCCGGGCGAAGCCGCGCACCACCGCGATCGCCACCGCGATGCCTACCGCGGCGGACACGAAGTTCTGCACCGCCAGACCGGACATCTGGACCAGATGGCCCATCGTCGACTCACCCGAATAGGCCTGCCAGTTCGTGTTCGTGGTGAAACTGACCGCCGTGTTCCACGCCAGGTCCGGCTTGACCGCCGGCAGGCCCAGCGCCAGCCACAGGTGGTTCTGCACCCGCTGGAACAGGTACAGGAACAGCACCGATACGAGCGAGAACGCCAGCACGCTGMGTGCATACACCGACCAGCGCTGCTCGGCGTCCGGATCCACCCCGACCAGCCGGTAGATACCGCGTTCCACCCGCAGGTGCTTCCCGCTCATATACACCCGGGMCATATAGTCGCCAAATGGCCGGTAAGTCAGGGCAAGAGCCAGCACCATCGAGACGATGAAGATGACGCCTGCGGCGTTCGTGCCCATCTAGAACCGCTCCGGGGACAGCAGAGCCGCCACGAGGAAGATCGTGAGAGCTACGGCAAGGATCAGGCCGGCGATGTTCTCCACGCTCACAGCTTCTCCACCGCCTTGAGGGTTAGCCCGAGTACCGCGAACACCGCAAGGGTCAGCAGTACGAAGACAACGTCACGCACGGAACTCCTGCCTTCTACTTTGGATGAGATCGGATCTGGATGAGATCGGAACAAATGTCGCCGCCTTGGCCGGTGTCCTGGCCTGATGGCAGGTGCCAGTATCGAGCCCTTGCCGCCAGCGGACCAGCGAAGCTAACGGTCCAATGACGCCCAATCCCGAAAATTCAACACGGCGCTCACACGGCATCCGACCCGGACGAGATCCGCACCCGCGTAAAACTCGGTGTGCACAACCCGGATGAGACGCAGAACACCTCTCGGTGGTCCACGGACAGCCGCCCGGGCGGGGACCAGGCCGGTCCGCCCCGCCCTGTCCAGGTGATCCCCGCGAAGGGTGTACGGACAGCCGCCCGGGCGGGGACCAGGCCGGTCCGCCCCGCCCTGTCCAGGTGATCCCCGCGAAGGGTGTACGGACAGCCGCCCGGGCGGGGACCAGGCCGGTCCGCCCCGCCCTGTCCAGGTGATCCCCGCGAAGGGTGTCCAGACGCCGGGGTGTCCGGACGCCGGGGTGTCCGGACGCCGGGGTGTCCGGACACCACCGTGAGTGCCAATGAGGCGTGGTGGTTACGGCTGGTAGCGGTAGCCCAGGCCCGGTTCGGTGGTCAGGTAGCGGGGTCGGGTCGGGTCGGGTTCGAGTTTGCGACGCAGTTTGTTGATGTAGAGGCGGAGCGAGGAGCTGTCGTCCGCCACGCCGGGACCCCAGACCTGGCTGATCAGCTGCTGATGGCTGACGAGCTTGCCGGGGTGGCGTACCAGTGCTTCCAGCAGCCGCCATTCCGTCGGGGTGAGGCGTGGACCGTCCGGCTTGTCCTCTCCACCGGTCGCGGATGGATCCTCATGACCGCTGCCCGCGTCGGCGTCGGCGTCGGCGTCGGCGCTGTCTCGTGAGCTGATTCGCTTTTCGCCGAGGTCGATCCGGTACCGGCCGAGGTCGACAACGGTCACCGATTCCGCGCTGGTGGCGCGGCGGGTCACGGCCCGGACCCGGGCCAGCAACTCGTCGATCGAGAACGGCTTCGTGACGTAGTCGTCGGCGCCGGCGTCGAGCGCGGCCACCTTGTCGTGGCCCGAGGCGCGACCGGACAACACGATGATGGGAACCCCGGTCCAAGCCCGTAGCCCCTGGATGACCTCAACGCCGTCCATGTCGGGCAAGCCAAGATCCAGAATGACCAGGTCGGGTGGGCACGACGCCGCCTCCGACAGCGCGTGCCGGCCGTCCAGCGCTGTGCGTACCTCGAACCCCCGAGCGCGCAGGGTGATTCGCATGGCCCGCAGCAGCTGCGGTTCGTCCTCCACGAACAGAAGACGGGTCATATCCGCCCCGTCCCCTCCAGCCACCTCCGGACCGGCGGCGCCTCCTACCCTGGCATCATCCCTCATCCTCGCCCCCTGCGCCTTCGCCCGTCCGGATCAGAAGAGGGTCAGGGGCTCGGTCGGTATCGGCTGAGGCAGTGCATCGAGCTCAGGCACCCGTACCCGTACGTCATCGTGGAAGCAGCGGGCGAGTAGTAGCGCGTCGGCGTTGTCCGGGGTGTGAATAAACACGGTGGGTGATCGACCCTCGCGCAGCCACTCGATGGCAGTGTCAATCCAACGCTGCCAGCCTTTGATCGTCTGCGTGGAGGCGTCGCGGCCGAGGTAGCGGACGATCGGCCGGTCGGTCAACGCGAGCGATCGGAGCGGCACGCGCGGTTTCCTGGTCCAGGCTTCTCGTTCGGCATCGCTGCCTGGCGGGCTTTGAAAGAATGTGGTGGTGTCGAATGGAATCCATTCGGCGGTCGCGGCGGCAAGGACTCCTTCGAGAAGTCGCGCTGCGCGAGGGTCGTTGAAGAATGCGGGGTGGCGGACCTCCACAGCGTACCGGTGGGACCTGGTGAGCCGGCGCAGAAAGCGGGCAAGCACGGGGACGTCGGCCGGGGTGAACGATCCTGGTAGCTGTATCCAGAGGGCATGGGCCCGTGGGCCGAGTGGCTCGATCGCTTCCAGGAAGGCGTGTAACGCTTCGTCGACGCCCGTCAGGCGGCGTTCGTGCGTGATGGTTTTTGGCAGCTTGATCACGAATCGGAAGTCGGCGTCGGTCTGCTGCGCCCACGAGGCCACGGCGCTCCTGGCCGGAGTCGCATAGAACGTTGCATTCCCTTCGACCGCGTTGCACCAGCTGGCGTAGTTTCGCAGGCGTTCGTGAGGCGGGAGCGGATGCGCCAGAAAGCGCCCTTGCCATGACTTGTGAGCCCACATCGCGCACCCCACATGAAGACGCATGACCCAAGCCCTCCATGAACAAACTGCTCCCGAGGCAGCCGGAACCGAGTTCGCCCGCCAAGTCGCGACCGTGCCACAGGTACTGTAGTCCGGGCGTCGAGTCCGCCCCCGGCGTCCGGTGCGCCGCGGGCCGACAGCCCGCGCTCCAGCGATCCACTATCCTTTCCGTACTGGCGAAGTCTAGTTGACCTACGGATCTGGAGCCCTTCAAGCTCCGGAGCTGGAGGGCCCGCAGCCACGGATCCGGCAACTTGGACGAGAGAACTGATACCGCCGGGCTGCTGGGCTTCTCCGAGCGCGACAGCTTTCCTGTGACCGGGTCCAGGCGTCGGCACCATCACCGACCCGCCTCAAACGCCCTGACCGGAGACGGTTCGCCGAGGTACTGGGCAACGGCGGCTTCGGATGACATCCGCTGACATCCGCGGTTGCACCGCCGACGAGAGACCGAGCGTATGCGGCGACTGCTCGACGACGTCTTGGGGATCGGCGGCCTTGGGGAACGGCGGCCTGTTCGTGCGGCGGTGCGTGGAGACCGCCACCGCATGAGGGCCACACAGACTGGTCGGACCCCGGGGGCCGTTCGTCAACCGCGGGCCTCGATCGTGGTGTGTGGGTGCTGGGCGATGCTGGTCTGGCTGAACCTGACTATTCTTCGGCGGGACTTCCGCGACGTCCCCCTGTGGCGCCAGGCGGTCAGCGAGATGCTCCGTCTTGCTCTCCAGGGTCCCGAGGACCCGGTGATCGCGCCGATGACCATCCTCGATTCCGACCTGCTCGCCGAGCTGACGGCCTCGACCCGCGCCGCCGGACACCGCGCCGCCGGACACCGCGCCGCTCATGTCACGCTTCTTGCCGACCGCACGACAATGATCCGCCGCATCCACCGACGCGGGGATGCGGACGCCGGAGTCGCGATCATCTCGCCCGGCCTTGTGGGGGGCGAGGTTCCAGACCCGGAGGAACATCGCGCCCTGGCTGGCGAGGCCTCCGGCGATGGGATCACAATGGTATCGTTTTCCCATGGAAGCCGTTGTCGATCAGGCGGGCCGGATCGTGTTGCCCAAGCTCCTCCGCGAGGCGCTGGGCCTGTTCCCGGGAACGAAGGTGGACATCTCGCCCTATGGCGCCGGTGTCCAGATCGTGCCTGCCGGCAGGACCGCGCRCCTCGTCGAGGAGGATGGTGTGCTCGTGTCAGYCGGCGATAYGCCCGTCGACGACGACATCCTGTTCGGCCTCATTGACGCAGGCCRCAGGTGACCATTGCGGTCGACACGAGTGTCGCGGTTCCGCTCCTGGTACGTTCGCACACGCACCACGCGGATGTGGTGCAATGGTGGGGCGGGSGGGAGCTTGCGCTGAGTGGGTATGCGCTGGTGGAGACCTATTCGGTACTCACCAGAATGCCCGGCGACGCGAGACTGTCCGGGCCGGACGCCGCGCGTCTGCTCGACGTGCGCTTCACTGCACCGTTAACGTTGAGCGGACCGCATGCGCGGAAGGTTCACGCGACGTTGAGTCGCGTCGGTATTGTTGGGGGCGCCGTCTACGATGGGCTGGTGGCTTTGGCTGCCAAGGAGCACGGCCTGGCCCTCGCGACGAGGGATGCTCGCGCACGCGGGACCTATGACGCGCTTGGAGTCAAGGTCATTGTTGTCGCTTGAGGTGGCTCGCGACTCCGAGTACGTTTCACTTCCCGATCCTCGCGGACGCGCCGCGTAATCAATTGATGGATCCGACTTTCCGGTAGTTCCGCGACGTCGTCTAATATCCGATCTTGGAAGCTACGATCGGCCGTCCATACACCCTCTACACCCATGGCGACAGCGACACGACCGGAGCGGTCCGCGGGGTCAGCAGGGACGCCGCCCAGATGGGTCCTGAAATCATCATTCGCCCGTCGGGACCCGGGCGCCGACCAGCGGCGGTGCCCGATGACCGCCCAGCCGGCACCATCCGTATCCGAGTCGAACGTGCGTTCCGCAAACCTGGTGGTTCCGGCGGCTCCGGTCCGCCTCGTCACCATGATCGTGGGGATCGTGGTGATCGAGGCGCGGCCGGTTACGCGGATTCGAGCGCGTCCTCGACGGCGAGGCGCTCGCAACGTCGTTTCCCCCATTCGCCTAGCGGGCGGAGGGCCTCGTTGAGTGAGATGCCATGCTCGGTGAGGGAGTACTCGACCCGGGGCGGGACCTGGCGATACACCTCGCGATGGACCAGGGCGTCCTCCTCCATCTCGCGCAGGTGCTGGATGAGCATCTTCTCGCTGACGCCGGGAAGGCCGCGCCGCAGCTCTCCGAACCGCCGGGTTCCGTGGTTGTTCAGCTCCCAGAGGATCAGCGACTTCCACTTCCCTGACACCACGTCCATACCGGCGTCTATGCCGCAGACGTAGGGACCGCGCCTCGCGCTCGTCGCCATCAGACCCTCAACCTCGCCTCAGCTGGCCACTTACTTCCTGGTAAGTATTGAACAAAWTTGTAGGTACTTGCCGGTGGGGAAGGTTCGGGCGGAGAGTCGGGACGGCACGCCAGTCAGACCACCGAGCGGAGCGAGGGCAATCCATGACGACCTGTACGACCTTCCTGGGCTTGGGCGCGATGGGCAGCGCGCTCGCCGCCGCGACTCTCGACGCCGGCCGACCAACCGTGGTGTGGAACCACACTCCAGGCAGAGCACGGGCTCTCGGCGATCGTGGCRCCACCGTCGCCGAGACCGTCGAGGAGGCGATCATCGGCGGCGGGGTGGTCGTCGCCTGCCTGCTTGACCATCGGTCGGTRCACTCTGTGGTCGAGTTCACCGAAGCCGCGCTGGAATCGCTGGTGACGGCCAGCCTGGACCAGGGCGTCAATGTCGAGGTGCTGCGGCCCGTCCACGACATCGTGCGCCGGCAGATCACCGCCGGATACGGCCAGCAGGGCACCGCCCGCATCTTCGAAGAGCTCAGGAGCTCCCGATGAGCGGCGAGGGCGGTCTGTCTCCTGTGACGGTCGTCGGCCTTGGCCCGATGGGTCGGGCAATGGCCGCGTCCCTGTTGCGGTCCGGCCATCCGGTGACAGTGTGGAACCGCACCGAGGGGCGCGCCGACGACCTCATCGTCAGGGGCGCCACGCTGGCACCCACAGCGACAGCCGMGGTCGCCGCCAGCGAGCTGACCATCCTCAGCCTCACCGACTACCAGGCGATGTACGACATCCTCGACCCGGTCGCCGAAAGTTCGCGACCCTCCGCTGTCCTTGCCGGCAAGGTCCTGGTCAACCTCAGTTCGGACACCCCCGATGCCTCCCGGGATGCGGCGGGATGGGCGGCCAGACACGGAGCGAGCTTCGTGACAGGAGGCGTCATGGTGCCCGCTCCCGCCGTCGGCGGTCCAGGGGCACATGTGTTCTACAGCGGGCCCCGCGCGGTATTCGACATACACGAACCGACGCTCAGACTGATCGGCGAGCCCCGGTACCTCGGGGAGGACCCAGGCCTGGCCCAGCTCTTTTACCAGGCGCACCTCGACGTCTTCCTCACCGCCCTGTCAAGCCTGCTCCACGCCACCGCGCTCGTCACCGCCGCCGGTGTCCCGGCCGCCGACTTCCTACCCGGCGCGCTGAACACCCTCACCGACATCCCGACGATGATCGGAGACGGATGGGACCTGGCCCGGCGCCTGGAGGCCGGCGAACACCCCGGCGACCTCAGCACGGCACGGATGATGGGCGCCACAGCGAACCACATCGTGTGGACGAGTGAGAAGGCCGGCATCGACACACAGCTGCCCAAAGCCGTCAAGGCGCACTACGACCAGGCCGTCACCGCGGGCCGCGGCACCGAGAACTGGACCGTTCTCTACGAGATGCTCAAAGGCTGCGACTGAGGAACGACCAGAACCACGGTCCTACCACCGGGCCACGCAAGCTGCGTACCTGGCACAGGGTAGCTGTTCACGTCGGTTGCGCGGCGGCCTTGTAGATCTTGTTTGGTGATCGTGTGGCGTTCGCGGGCCGGTGGGTGATGATCGGATAGCGTCACGAGTCGTGGAGTCAACCGGCCGCCCGACGTACCCGGATCATCCGCAATCCGGCAAGGGGCGTGCGGCTCCCACCGGCCCGGATCCCGGACAAGCTCTTCCTCGTCTACGCCGGGCGGTTCCGCCCGTTTCCAGGCCGCCCGTTTCCAGACCGCCCGATGATCGTGACCGCTGGGCGTCGTGGTCGCGTCGACCTTCCTGCGATCGAGGGGAGGGCGGCCGGTCGGTACCCCTCGCAGCCAGTGTCGACCGTCCCGCCGTCGATCTTCCATGTTCTCCGATCTTGGGGCGCGAGCCACAACCGCCAAATGTAACCGCCACACGCCAAATGTAACTCCGTCGTGGTTACATTTGGGTGTGCCACGTGACGTGAGCCAGACGATCGCCTTCCTGCGCGCGGCGGGAGGCGACACCACCGAGGTGGAGGTCAAGTCTGCCGCCGGCGGGTTACCCGCCTCGTTGACCTCTACGCTGAGCGCGCTGGCGAATCAGCCCGGGGGCGGGACCATCATCCTGGGACTCGACGAGCGGGCCGGGTTCCGCCCCGTCGAGCTCAGCGACCCGCAGGTACTCAAGCAGGGCCTGGCTGCCAGGGCCCGGGCATTCACACCGCCGGTCCGTCTCACGATCGAAGACGGGGAGGTTGACGGGGCCGCGGTCGTGGTTGCGCAGGTCCAGGAGTGCGACCGGTCGACCAAGCCCTGTCGCGTCACCGCGACCGGCAGGGCGTACCTACGTGGCTACGACGGCGACTACGCCCTGTCTGACGTGGAGGAACAGGGGTTCCTGGCCGCTCGCCAGCCACCGCTGTTCGACCGTTCACCTGTCGAGGACGCCACCATCGACGAGCTGGACACCGAACTCGTCGATGCTTTTCTACTCGCTGTCCGCGAACGCGACCCGGCCGGGCTCGGCCGTTTTCCCGACGACACCGAGCTCCTACGCCGGGCTGGGGTCACGATGGATGGCGGGCARCCAACTGTCGCGGGACTGCTCGCTCTCGGGGTCCATCCCCAACAGTGGTTCCCTCGCTACGTCATCCAAGCCGCCGCGCAGCCCTTGCCCACCGGCTCCGCCGCAACGCGGGCCCGCAACCAGGTCACCATCAGCGGACCGGTCCCGCGGATGCTCGACGCGGCGCTGCTCTGGGCCCGACATACCTTCGACACCGCCATCGTCGCCGAGATGGACGGCAGCGTTCGTGACCGTCCGATCTACCCACTCGTCGCCTTCCGTGAGCTGGTCGCCAACGCGCTGATCCACCGCGACCTCGATCACTGGTCCGCCGGRCTGGCCGTCGAAGTGCGGCTTCTGCGGGACCGCCTGGTAGTGACCAATCCCGGCGGCCTGTACGGCATCACCGTCGACCGGCTCGGACGCGACGCGGTGACCTCCGCCCGCAACGCCAGCCTGGTCGCGATCTGCCAGCACGTCCGCTCTGCGCAGACCGGAGCTCGGGTTATCGAAGCCCTCGCCAGCGGGATTCCCACCGTCACCGAGGCTCTCGCCGACTGTGGCCTGCCGTCAGCCCACTACGTGGACAGCGGCATCCGGTTCACCGTCATCCTCCACCAGTTCGCGACCGCCACGCCCGTGGCAACCGCCGAGCCCCCGCTGGGCGCCACGGAGCGTCGCGTCTACCAGGCCCTGACCCGTCAGGGACGAACAGTCAGCGACCTCGCCGAAGAGCTCGGGCTGTCCGCTCCGAACATCCGCAAGGCCCTGCGAAACCTGCGCGGCCGCGGGCTGATCCTTCAACTCGGCGGCAGAGGCAGGGCCACCACCTACCAGCGGACGGACTCATAGCCGATCGATCCTTACCCGCCAACCACTACACGCCCTGGACCATGCCTGGCCCATCCCCATGTTCCACCCGGCCAGATGACGCCGAGTCCACCGCGCGAGCCAGATGAATCACGTCACCGCCGCTGGTCAGGGTGAGAAGCATCGGCGCCCCATGCGTGGTCCTTTGATGCGCCCCGAAAGCCACGCATGGGGCGAAACGGCCTGCACTCCGCGTGGTGTGGCCGCGCGATCAGTCGAGCCACAGCGACGGAACTCGTGGACGCCGATGTACACGCAGAGTCATCAGAGGATGAGTGGGTTCATGGCCTGCCGCAGGCATCTGACGACCCTGCACGGGCACGCTCCGTGATCCCCGCGCCGACCTTGGACAGCGGGTGACCTTGGGGGCGACCTTGACGGAGGGATCCACTTCCCGGTCTCGAGTGCGGRCGCGGCGGCGCGGGATGACCTTGCTCGACAGAAGCCCCGGCGGCCCTAGATCTGGGCATCTACCTGCGGGTTTGGTCGTCCAGGCGGGGCTCGGACCACCTGTCGAGGTCCTGACCAGGATCGTTCCACAGCCCTGGATCTCAAAGGGATAGATCGTAAACCGCATCCACCCAGGTCGGAGGAATGATCAAAAAATTGGTGGGGCTCGAACCCACGACCGGAGGATTATGAGGACTATCCGGCTATGCGGTGTGCTGAGCTGCATCGACGCACGTCACGCGCGACCGTGAACGTCGAATACTCCTCTGTACAGAGATCCGTCTGGTTGCAATCCTGTCGAGGAGATCACACCACCCAGCGGTGGTCACAGACCGGCGCGGCCGTGGCCGGTCCGGGGCACGGCCCTGCCGCGGAGGGGCGCCCCGACGGCGGCTGCGGCTTCGACGCGGTCGCGTTGCCTTGCGATGCGCGTCCACGCGAGCCCAGGATCTACGCTGGGATCGGATGGTCGCGTCCCACCGACGTCTTGGACGCGTGACGACTCATCCGCCCGGGAGGCGATGGTGACGACGGCCTTGCCAGAGGACAGCTGGCTGCGCGACCTGCGCCCGCAGCCCGCGYGCGTGACGGCAGCCGAGTACGAGGCGCTGTCGGAGGAGATCGCCCGGTCGATCGAGATCGTCGACGGTTACATCATCTTCTGTGAGGCTCCCGCCCCGGACCACCAGACCGCGGGACGGCGGCTCGCCAACCTGCTGGAGCGGCACGCCCGGAACGCCGTGAAGTCAGGCCGGTACGGCTGCCTGACGGTCAACAACGACGTCGACCTGCGGCTCCGCGACAYCCCCCTGCTCAACCGCCGGCCCGACGTCATCCTTTACCGCTGCCTCGATCGTGACCGCGGCGAACGGCTCCGCGCCGAACACGCCCTGCTCGTCATCGAGATCGTCTCGCCCGGCTCAGAGACCCAGGACACCACCGACAAGCTCGGCGAATACGCCCGCGCCGGCATCCAGCACTACTGGATCATCCGACTCGACAACGACGGCGTCACCAGCATCGAACGCTACGCCCTCGACCGCGCCAGCATGCTCTACAAACACCTCGGCACCCTCATGAAAGACGAGGCCGGCGGACCACCGGAAATCACCAACCCCATCCCGATCACCATCACCTGGGATGACCTGGCTTTCTGAGCGTCCCGACAGGTCGACAGGACCAATTTTGGCCCTCCCAGTCATTTGTTGCAAGCCGTGCGAGACGATCTTGGCACGGTTGGATGTCGCGGATCAGCGTGGCGCCATCGCTTCACTCGTCCCGGGGGTGCGGGAGTTCGGCCCGCCGGGGGTCCCGCGGGTCGAGGAAATCGAGGATCCCAAGCCGTCGGTCGGCGAGGTGCTGGTCGCTGTCGAGGTGGCCGGGGTCGGCTACGGCGACGTCATCGTGCGGTCCGGCCGGTATCCGTTTCCGAAGCCGTACATCCCGGGCCTGGAGGTTGGCGGCCGGGTCGCCGCCGTCGGACCGGACGTCGATTCGTCGCTGACCGGCAAGCGGGTGGTGGCGAGCACGGCTGGGATGACCGGCGGGTACGCGGAGCTGGCCCTGGCCGAGGCCGACAGCGTCTACGAGGTGCCCGAGGGGCTCACCCTCGGGTCCGCTGTGGCGGTGTTCCAGGCCGGCGCCATCGCCGTCGGCCTGGTGTCGGCCATCCAGGTCCGGCCCGACGAGTCCGCTCTGATCACTGCGGCGGCGGGCAGGATCGGCTCGCTTCTGGTGCAGCGGGCCAAGGCTGCCGGGGCCGCGACCGTGATTGCTGCCGTGGGCAGTCCCGCGAAGGCGGACGTCGCGGTCGAGTTCGGGGCCGATGCCGTCGTCGACTACACGACGCCCGGCTGGGTGACGAAGGTGCGCTGGGCGGTCCGGGCTGACCCTGGAGTCGGCCAGGACATACCCGATGGCCGGAACTGCCCTGGTCGGCTTCGCCTACGAGGGTGTCGCGTCGAAACCGGCCTGACGGCCGGCGGCGGGAAACGCGCCCACGTCGAGGACCCGGCCTCTGCGACCCGGCCCCCGCGGACCCGGCCCCCACGGGGACAGCCGGCACCGCCGAGCGCCACCACGCCCGACGGCGCCACCCGGCCGACGGCGCAGCGGGCCTCCCCGGGCCCCGGGACAGCACGGGACACCCGCCGCCTCATCGGCCACCACGCCACCGGCCACCACGCCACCACGCCATCGGCCATCGGCCATCGGCCATCGGCCATCGGCGACATTCCCGGCTGGAAGTTCGGCCGCGGTGGGGCGTAGGCAGGGGTGGTCGGTGGTGCGCAGTAGGCATGGCCGGCCATGCCGGCGCAACCACTGCGGGACCTTGTCGAGCCAGGCTGGGCGCATGCCCTCGAACCGGTGGCGGGGCAGATCAGCRCCATGGGCGACTTCCTGCGGGCGGAGATCGCCGCCGGGCGCGGCTACCTGCCGGCCGGCCCGCATGTCCTGCGGGCCTTCCAGCAGCCGTTCGACGACGTGCGGGTGCTGATCGTCGGACAGGATCCCTACCCGACCCCGGGAATGGCCATCGGCTACAGCTTTGCGGTGGCACCCGAGGTGCGCCGGCTGCCGGGCAGTCTGCTGAACATCTTCCAGGAGCTGTGCGCGGACGTCGGCGTGCCGAGGCCCTCGACCGGCGACCTGACCGGCTGGACGCGCCAGGGGGTGCTGCTGCTGAACCGGGCGCTGACGACGGCGCCGCGCCAGCCCGGGCTCGCACCGGGGCAAAGGCTGGGAGCCGGTCACCGAACAGGCCATCCGGGCGCTGGCCGGGCGGGGCAGGCCGCTGGTCGCGATCCTGTGGGGTGCCGAGGCCCGCAGCCTGCGGCCGTTCCTGGACGGTGCCGCGACCATCGAGTCCGCCCACCCGTCACCGCGGTCGGCCGACCGGGGCTTCTTCGGGTCCCGGCCGTTCAGCCGGGCCAACGACCTCCCGCGCCGCCAGGGTGCCGAGCCGGTCGACTGGAGCCTCCCGTGACCCGCCCGCCGCTCGGCCCGGAAGCTCCGGGACACGGCGCCTGACCGTGGCCGACACCGGCGCCCCGGCAGACGTGAGATGCCCTGCCCCGCGGGCTGCGGTCCGGGAGGGTGCCGGTCAGCGTTGCGCGGGGGCACCGGCGGGGGTGGGGCCGCGGCGCAGGGCGGCGCGGACGAGGAGGCCGGCGGCGAGGGCCCAGAAGGCGGCGCCGACGCGGGCGAGGGTGACGCCGCTGGCCGCGACGACGAAGGTGACGACCGCGGCCTGCCGCTCGGCCGGGTCGGCCAGGGCCGACGTCAGCGCCGAGGCGAGTGTGCCGACGAGGGCGCGGCCCGCGAGGGCCGTGGTGACGCCGGTGGGGGCGGCGGCCGCGACCGTCACCAGGAGCGTGGACAGCAGGGCGAGGGCGAGGAAGGTCCAGGCGGCGAGGTGGGCGACGACCCAGCGTCGTCGCGGGTCGGGGTGCGCGTCGGGGCTCGCGGCGAGCGCCGCGGTGATCGCGGCCAGGTTGATCGCGTGGCCGCCGGCGAACGCGCCGAGAACGGTGCCGACCCCGGTCACCGTCATCGCCTCCCGCCAGGGGACCGCATACCSGTAGGAGGACAGCACCGCGACACCCGGCACGTTCTGCGAGGCCATCGTGACGACGTAGAGCGGAACCGCGAGCGAGAGCATCGACGCCCAGTTCAGCGTCGGTGCCGTCAGCGCGACCCGGGGCAGCAGCGGCCTGTCGGGCCCGCCGTGCCGGCCGAACCAGATCCCGACCGCCACCACCGCGGCGGCGAACGCCGCCGGCACCGCCCAGCGCGGCGCGACCCGCAGCAGCACCAGCCACACCACGACCTCCGGCGCGACGAGCGCCGGATGGTCCACCAGCCCGTGGACGGGCACGAGGCACAGCGAGAGCAGGACACCGGCGAGCATCGCCTGCGCGATCGGCGCTGGGATCGCGGCGATGAGCGTCCCGAGGCGGGGCCACAGCGCGGTCAGCAGGATCAGGCCGCCGAGACCGCGAAGGCCCCGACCGCCGCCGCCCAGCCACCGTCGACCGCGCCGGTCGAGGCGAGTAGCGCCGCGCCCGGCGTCGACCAGGCGAGCAGGATCGGCATCCGGTGCCGGCGGCTGAGCCACAGCGTCCCGAGCGCCTGGGTGACGGTGACGGCAAGCAGGCCCGAGGCTGCCTGCGCGGGGTCCGCCCCGACCGCCCGCAGCCCGGCCAGCACCACGACGGCCGTGCTCGCGAACCCGACCAGCGCCGTGACGGCGCCTGCGCTGACCAGATGGGTGCCCCGAACCCCCGAAGCCGCCTCGCCGTCCGCGGGATCCGGCGGATCCGACCGGCCTGAACCGCCGTCGCTCACGGTGACAGCGGGATCGGCGCCGACGGTAGGTCCGGAAGGTCACGATCGCGCTGTTCCATCCCCGGAACACTACTGTCGGCCGTTCGGCGGCGGACCATGAAAACGGACCGCGGATACGGCACCCGTCACGAGGCCACGGCCGCCACCGGCACCCGGCCGCGGGTGACCAGCCCGGCCCCGGGCTCTCCCGGGGCGCGAGCGGTGGGGGTGTGGGGCGGCGGGATCGTCCGCTCACACGAAGTTCCCGTCTCCACAACCTGGCGCCCTGGAAGGTGCTGCCCGACGGACGTTCGCCGGACAGCGTCACGACCGGGCGTCCCCACCCCTCCGATGCCCAGGCCCGCCGGGAGGCGCTGCACGTCCTGTCACTGCACGTCCTGTCACTGCACGGCCTGTAGTGGGAGGATGCCGCGGTCCGGACGCGGGAAGGTGGTGCGCCGGGCCGCCGGGCCGGGCCATCCGGTCATCCCCGCGCGGGATCCGAGGGTCAGCATTCGGCGAAGAAGGCGAGCATGTCGGCGGCGAGCCGGTCGGGAACCTCCACCGCGGGGAAGTGCCCGCCCTCGTCGTGCACCGTGGAGCGCACCACGCGGCACAGCCGTCCGACGAACTCGGGCGGGGGCGGGCGAAGGTCATCCAGGCCGTTCCCGAAACGCCCGAACGCGGTGGGGGCGAGGACCCGGTCACCGACCGTCATGCCCTCCTGGACCTGGCGGTTGTCGTGGAAGTCGCGCAGCGTGCTCCCGACGCAACCGGTGGCCCAGTAGAGCGTGAGCGTGGTCAGCAGGAACTCCCGGGACACTCGGGGCACCCGGCCTTCGGCGCAGTCCGACCAGGCACGCCACTTCTCCAGCAGCCATGCGGCCAGCCCGGCGGGCGAGTCGGTCAGCCCGTACGCGAGGGTCTGGGGCCGGGTGGACGCGATCGCGTGATAGCCGCCTTCGGTCAGCGACCACCGTTCGCCGGCGTCCAGATACGCACGCTCGGCCGGGGACAGCGGTGTCGGGTCGACGGCCGGGTCCAGGACGGGGTCGAGTTCGAGATCGGTCAGGTACAGCCCGGCCACCGTGTCGGGATGGTCGAGTGCCAGGAAGGTGCTGACCCCGGAACCGAAGTCGCTGCCCGCGGCCAGGTACCGGGGATAGCCGAGCCCGGTCATCAGGTCGTGCCAGACACGCGCGGTGTCCCGCAGCGTGTGTTCCCCGGCCGGACGCTCGGAGAAGGGATACCCGGGCAGGGACACGGCGACGACATCCCGCGCGGGAGCGTCGATGCCGTACGCCGCGGGGTCGCGCAGGCGGTCGACGAGCGGGAGCATCTCCACGAAGCTGCTCGGCCAGCCGTGGGTCAGGATGACCGGCGGACCGTCGGCCCCCGGCACCCGATGATGGACGTAGTGCACCCGCAGCCCGGACACCTCGGCGACGAACTGGTCGTACCCGCCGTTGATTCTCTCCTCGGCCGCACGCCAGTCGAAGGTGGCCCAGTCGGCGAGCATTCCCTGGAGGAACGCCAGGTCGGTGCCCTGGGACCAGGCCGGGCCGGGGGCCGGTTGCGGCC
>NZ_MRUJ01000118.1:0-3791 GCF_002099325.1 Frankia sp. KB5
CGCCGCCCAGCCACCGTCGACCGCGCCGGTCGAGGCGAGTAGCGCCGCGCCCGGCGTCGACCAGGCGAGCAGGATCGGCATCCGGTGCCGGCGGCTGAGCCACAGCGTCCCGAGCGCCTGGGTGACGGTGACGGCAAGCAGGCCCGAGGCTGCCTGCGCGGGGTCCGCCCCGACCGCCCGCAGCCCGGCCAGCACCACGACGGCCGTGCTCGCGAACCCGACCAGCGCCGTGACGGCGCCTGCGCTGACCAGATGGGTGCCCCGAACCCCCGAAGCCGCCTCGCCGTCCGCGGGATCCGGCGGATCCGACCGGCCTGAACCGCCGTCGCTCACGGTGACAGCGGGATCGGCGCCGACGGTAGGTCCGGAAGGTCACGATCGCGCTGTTCCATCCCCGGAACACTACTGTCGGCCGTTCGGCGGCGGACCATGAAAACGGACCGCGGATACGGCACCCGTCACGAGGCCACGGCCGCCACCGGCACCCGGCCGCGGGTGACCAGCCCGGCCCCGGGCTCTCCCGGGGCGCGAGCGGTGGGGGTGTGGGGCGGCGGGATCGTCCGCTCACACGAAGTTCCCGTCTCCACAACCTGGCGCCCTGGAAGGTGCTGCCCGACGGACGTTCGCCGGACAGCGTCACGACCGGGCGTCCCCACCCCTCCGATGCCCAGGCCCGCCGGGAGGCGCTGCACGTCCTGTCACTGCACGTCCTGTCACTGCACGGCCTGTAGTGGGAGGATGCCGCGGTCCGGACGCGGGAAGGTGGTGCGCCGGGCCGCCGGGCCGGGCCATCCGGTCATCCCCGCGCGGGATCCGAGGGTCAGCATTCGGCGAAGAAGGCGAGCATGTCGGCGGCGAGCCGGTCGGGAACCTCCACCGCGGGGAAGTGCCCGCCCTCGTCGTGCACCGTGGAGCGCACCACGCGGCACAGCCGTCCGACGAACTCGGGCGGGGGCGGGCGAAGGTCATCCAGGCCGTTCCCGAAACGCCCGAACGCGGTGGGGGCGAGGACCCGGTCACCGACCGTCATGCCCTCCTGGACCTGGCGGTTGTCGTGGAAGTCGCGCAGCGTGCTCCCGACGCAACCGGTGGCCCAGTAGAGCGTGAGCGTGGTCAGCAGGAACTCCCGGGACACTCGGGGCACCCGGCCTTCGGCGCAGTCCGACCAGGCACGCCACTTCTCCAGCAGCCATGCGGCCAGCCCGGCGGGCGAGTCGGTCAGCCCGTACGCGAGGGTCTGGGGCCGGGTGGACGCGATCACGTGATAGCCGCCTTCGGTCAGCGACCACCGTTCGCCGGCGTCCAGATACGCACGCTCGGCCGGGGACAGCGGTGTCGGGTCGACGGCCGGGTCCAGGACGGGGTCGAGTTCGAGATCGGTCAGGTACAGCCCGGCCACCGTGTCGGGATGGTCGAGTGCCAGGAAGGTGCTGACCCCGGAACCGAAGTCGCTGCCCGCGGCCAGGTACCGGGGATAGCCGAGCCCGGTCATCAGGTCGTGCCAGACACGCGCGGTGTCCCGCAGCGTGTGTTCCCCGGCCGGACGCTCGGAGAAGGGATACCCGGGCAGGGACACGGCGACGACATCCCGCGCGGGAGCGTCGATGCCGTACGCCGCGGGGTCGCGCAGGCGGTCGACGAGCGGGAGCATCTCCACGAAGCTGCTCGGCCAGCCGTGGGTCAGGATGACCGGCGGACCGTCGGCCCCCGGCACCCGATGATGGACGTAGTGCACCCGCAGCCCGGACACCTCGGCGACGAACTGGTCGTACCCGCCGTTGATTCTCTCCTCGGCCGCACGCCAGTCGAAGGTGGCCCAGTCGGCGAGCATTCCCTGGAGGAACGCCAGGTCGGTGCCCTGGGACCAGGCCGGGCCGGGGGCCGGTTGCGGCCAGCGCACCCGCGCGATCCGCTGCCGCAGTCCGGTCAGGACGTCCTCGGGCACCCGGATCCGGGACGGTGTGATCAGCACGCGGTCCGTCCGGCCCGGGCGAGCACCCGTTCCAGGGCCGCCACCCGGGCCGGGTCGCTCAGGGCCCGCAGGCAGAAATCGCAGATGTTGGTGAACCGCGCGTCGGCGAGGTCCTGGAACTGCGGATCCTCGGCGACCATGGTCCGGAAGTAGGCTGGGGACTGCGGGTCGTGGAAGGCGTGCACGAGCCGTTCCCGCCGGGCCTGCTCCGCCGGGTCCGATCCCGGGCCGCGCACGGGCCCCAGGAACACCGGCGTCCGCTTCATGTCGTCGACGCCGATGTCGAGCTGGCAGCATGCATAGGCGTCACCGGTGGCGTGCACGGTGGTGGTCAGATCGTCGCAGTCGGGCAGCTCGGTGACCGGACGTCCCCGCCAGATCCGGTGCATCTCCCGGGCGCGGCCCCGATCGAGCAGCTCGAGCACCACGAACGGCTCGCCGGCCGCGATCAGGGCCGCCCTGATCTGCTCGTCGGCCTGTTCGTCGGCCGAGGTGCAGAACTGGATCTCGGTGGCCAGGCCGCTGGCCCGGGCCGCCCGGGCGGCGTTGATCGGTCGCTCCACGGGGAAGTACCGCATGTGGTGGACGTCCGCGCTGAGGGACAGGCCGTGGATGCCGGCCTCGACGAAGGGCCGCAGTCTGGCCTCGGCCTGGGCGGGGTTGCGGGCCCAGAAGGCGTTGGACTCCACGTCGACGACATAGCCGAGCCGGACGCCGTGGGCGATGGCCTGGCACATGACCTGTGGGTAGAGGAAGACCTCGCCCCCGCTGAAGGTGACGTGTCGCTTCCCGGTGCGCTGCCCCTGCTCGAGTACGGACCGGACCTCGTCGAGGGTCAGCCGCTCCCGGCGGGTCGGATTCGACTCCACAATGCAGTGATCGCACGCAAGATTGCAGGTCAGAGTGTAGTTGATGACCATTCTCTGGGTCGGGGGGAAACGGTCCCAGATCGCGATGCCGCCGGCCACATCGGCCCCCACGTCATTCTTGGCCCCCGTGTCATTGCCCCCCCACGTCGGTCCACCCGAAGCACGTCCTTCTCCTTTGGCACGGTAGCCAGCGGGGAGCGAAACGTCCACCATTTTTTCTCCTGCAACCATCTCGGGTCGGGACTGATGCGCTCGGGCATCATGGTGGCACCGGCCCGAACGTCGGCTGAAAGAGCCTGGTGGGCGGGCGGGATCGGTAGGGTCCCGGTGTCGCGTAGAAGACGGCGCCCTTGACGTTCGATTCGAGGCGTAGGTACCGTCGGGACCAAGTTGGCTGGGGCGGACCGGTTGGCGGTAAACGCTCCACGGACCTTCTGGCTGTCGGCCGTCCGTGGAGGCGCGCTCCGCGCTCTTGAACCTCGATCTGGCAGATTGTCATGGAGGAATTATGGGCGTGGACGTTCGTCGTGTCCTGAACTCTTTTGTTCCCCGGCGGCAGGCCTGGGCCCGGCTGGACGAGACCGTCCAGGACACGGGCCTGGCCGATGACACCACCGGAGTCCTCAATCCCGACTTCCTGGCCCTCGGCCTGGGCGCCACCAACATGATGGGAATGCTCTGGTCGCTGGCCCTGGGCCGGCGGGTGGTGGGCGTCGAGCTGCGGGGTGACCCCTCGCTGGGCGTGCACTGGAACATTCGCGAGGACCTTTACCACCACCTCGGCCTGATCGACCAGATGATGCTCGAGCGCTACGGCGAGGCGGGTATCCCCCGCCGGGGCGACGGGAGCCTGTTCATCCTGGCCGAGTGCTTCTACCGGCCGGACACGCCCGCCGGCGCCGTCACGGCCGACGAGGTGGTCAGCGGATTCCTGGACGCGCTGGTCGGCG
>NZ_MRUJ01000119.1:0-15981 GCF_002099325.1 Frankia sp. KB5
ACATCTCGCCGTACTTCGTCACGGACGCGGACCGTCAGGAAGCCGTCCTGGACGACCCGTACATCCTGATCGTCAACAGCAAGATCTCCGCGGTCAAGGACCTGCTCCCGCTGCTGGAGAAGGTCATGCAGACCGGTAAGCCGCTGGCGATCATCGCCGAAGATGTCGAGGGCGAGGCGCTGGCCACCCTGGTCGTCAACAAGATCCGCGGCACCTTCAAGAGCGCCGCGGTGAAGGCCCCCGGCTTCGGTGACCGCCGCAAGGYGATCCTGGGCGACATCGCCATCCTGACCGGTGGTCAGGTCATCTCCGAGGACGTCGGCCTCAAGCTCGAGAGCACCTCGCTCGACCTGCTCGGCCGTGCCCGGAAGATTGTCGTTACCAAGGACGAGACGACCGTCGTCGAGGGTGCCGGCGACCCCGACCAGATCGCCGGTCGGGTCAGCCAGATCCGCAACGAGATCGAGAAGTCGGACTCGGACTACGACCGCGAGAAGCTCCAGGAGCGGCTCGCGAAGCTGGCTGGCGGCGTCGCCGTCATCAAGGTCGGCGCGGCCACCGAGGTCGAGCTCAAGGAGAAGAAGCACCGCATCGAGGACGCGGTGTCCAACGCGAAGGCCGCTGTCGAGGAGGGCATCGTCGCCGGTGGCGGCGTCGCGCTGCTCCAGGCGTCGATCACTGCCTTCGAGAAGTTGGACCTGTCCGGCGACGAGGCGACCGGTGCCAACATCGTCCGGCTCGCGCTCGAGGCGCCCATCAAGCAGATCGCSKTCAAYRSCGGYCTSGARGGCGGCGTCGTGGTCGAGAAGGTCCGCAACCTGCCGACCGGCCACGGCCTGAACGCGGCCACCGGCGAGTACGTCGACCTGATCGGCACCGGCATCATCGACCCGGCCAAGGTCACCCGCTCCGCCCTGCAGAAYGCCGCRTCSATCGCCGGSCTGTTCCTCACCACCGAGGCCGTCATCGCCGACAAGCCGGAGAAGAACCCGGCCCCGGCAGTCCCGGGCGGCRGCGGCGACATGGACTTCTAGTCCAGCTCGTCACCCGCTGTACCCTGCACCACCGTCTGGACGAGGGCGGCTCCGGTTCTCCCGGGGCCGCCCTCGTGCGTTCGCCCGTGCATCACGGCCGAAGGCTCCGTGCGGGGAAAGGCTTGCCCCCGCGGACGGGAGGTTCCGCGGGGGCAAGCTCTCTGGCGTGGGAGCCGGGCGCCACTCGGGACGGAGCGAACGCCGGAAGGCACTCCCAAAGACGATCTTTCCAAGAACGCTCTTCTCGGCCGCCATCGACGGCGACCAAATTATCATCGGGTAATCCAAGAGACAAGAGCTTTATATCACTCCTTTTGAACAATTCGAAGGTCGTCTTCGTTAGACTTCGACCTTTTGTCGCGACACGGACAATTAACGCATGCCAGCTTTAGACAGCGGCCACGGCAACAGGCACGATAGCCATCGTGGTTCAGGCCCCCGCACAGCCGCGCTCCCATCGCCCCTCGATGACCGTTCCCACCCCCCCGGTCACCGTGGAAGATCTCGACACGGGCGGGCATGACGACGCTCGGTTCGAACTCCTGGACGGCTTGTGCGTCCTGYGACCATGGCCGACACCGCTGCGGGCCCGCGTCACGGCGCGCCTGGTCCGGATCCTGGCGGACACGGCCACCTCCGGAGCTCATATCCTGCCGGCCGGGATCGGGGTGGAGCTGTCCCCCCGCAGTCTGMTCGTGCCGGACGTCGTGGTGGCGGCGGCGAGTGGTGACACCGGCCGTCGGTTCCGGGACACCCCGTCCCTCGTCATCGAAGTGGCCGACGCCAGCACCCGGCGCTACAACCGCACCCTCAAACTCGATCTCTACCGGCAACGCGGCGTGCCGTCCTGCTGGCTGATCGACCCGGACACCGCCACCATCGAGGCGTACGACCTGGTCGCCGACGCGTACCTCGCCACCCGCACGGTCAGCGGGAAGGAGACCTTCACCGCCACCCAGCCCTTTCCGGTGGCGATCCAGCCGGCCGAGCTGATCGACCCGCCCGACTCGGAGTGATGGCGCGACGCCGACCGCTACCCCGGGAAGCCCGCCGAAGGCCCGTGCGGGGCTAGCAGACGTCGTCGGCGTCGACGATGGTGTAGGCGTAGCCCTGCTCGGCGAGGAATCGCTGGCGGTGCGCCGCGTACTCCTGGTCAAGGGTGTCGCGGGCCACCACCGTGTAGAAGTGCGCCGTGCGGCCGTCGGCCTTGGGCCGCAGYACCCGACCGAGCCGCTGGGCCTCCTCCTGGCGGGAACCGAACGTGCCCGAGACCTGCACGGCCACCCCGGCCTCCGGCAGGTCGATGGAGACATTCGCGACCTTGGAAACGACCAGTGTGGTGATCTCCCCGGTCCGGAACGCCTCGAACAGTCGCTCCCGCTCCCGGTTACGGGTGGAACCCTGGATGACCGGGGCGTCCAACAGTTCCCCGAGCTCGTCGAGCTGGTCGAGATACGCGCCGATCACCAGCACCCGGTCATCGGAGTGCTGGCGGACGAGACGCTCCACCACCGCCCGCTTGCTGCGGGCGGTGGYACACATCCGGTACCGCTCCYCCGGCTCGGCGACGGCGTAGGCCATCCGCTCGTCCTCGGTGAGCGTGACGCGCACCTCGGTGCACTGCGCCGGCGCGATCCAGCCCTGTGCCTCGATCTCCCGCCACGGGGCGTCATACCGCTTCGGCYCGATCAACGAGAAGACGTCGCCCTCCCGGCCGTCCTCCCGGACGAGGGTCGCGGTCAGGCCGAGCCGACGACGGGACTGGATGTCGGCGGTCATCCGGAAGACCGGCGCCGGGAGCAGATGCACCTCGTCGTAGACGATCAGACCCCAGTCCCGGGCCCCGAACAACTCCAGGTGCAGGTATTCGCCCTTACGCCGGGCCGTCATCACCTGGTAGGTGGCGATGGTGACCGGCCGGATCTCCTTGCGCTCCCCGGAGTACTCGCCGATCTCCTCCTCGGTCAGCGAGGTGCGGCGCAGCAGCTCGTGCCGCCACTGCCGGCCGGCGACCGTGTTCGTAACCAGGATCAGCGTGGTCGCCCCGGCCTGGGCCATGGCCGCGGCGCCGACGATGGTCTTCCCGGCGCCCGCAGGCAGCACGACGACCCCCGACCCGCCCTCCCAGAACCCGGCTACCGCGCCCTTCTGGTAGTCGCGCAGCTCCCAGCCGTCCTGGCGCAGGTCGATCCGGTGCGCCTCGCCGTCGACGTAGCCGGCGAGATCCTCCGCCGGCCACCCGAGTTTGAGCAGCACCTGCTTGAGCCGGCCGCGCTCGGAGGGGTGCACGGCGATCGTGTCGTCGTCGATGCGGGAGCCGAGCATCGGCACGACCTTCTTGGCCCGGGCCACCTCGACGAGCACCACCCGGTCGAGAGCACGCAACACCAACCCGTGGGCCGGGTCATTTTCCAGGCGCAGCCGACCGTAGCGATCCATCGTGTCGGCGATGTCGACGAGCAGGGCGTGCGGCACGGCGTAACGGGAGAAGCGAACCAGCGCATCGACAACCTGCTCGGCGTCATGACCGGCGGCCCGGGCGTTCCACAGCGCCAGCGGCGTCACCCGATAGGTGTGCACGTRCTCCGGAGACCGTTCGAGCTCGGCGAACGGAGCGATGGCCGACCGCGCCTCGACAGCACTGGGATGCTCGACCTCGAGCAGCAACGTCTTGTCCGACTGGACGATCAACGGGCCGTCCGTCACCCGCCACCGCCCTTTCCGTCCGCCGTAGGTTCCGCCGTGGGTATCGACCCATCAGTGAACCACCAACACGAGCCGCCCTGCACCGATCGGTGCGGTGCGGGCCACCGGCGTAGCACCGGCACGATCACACCGGCGGCGCGCTGCTCGTTCACCGGCGCCCTTCGACGGTACAGCCGACCACCGACACGGTAACCAGAGGGGCCGAAGCCCGACCGAAACCACCGCGGGTCCCGCGGGCAAGCGGGCACACCGGTACCGGTACAGGTACCGGCCCACCGGCCCACCGGCCCGCCCGGCTCATGGCGGATCGGCGAGATCCTCCGCGGCGGCCGACCAGTCCGCCGCCACCGGCGGTCCGCCGAACGCGTCGTCGATGTCAGCGACGCCGGTCACCCGGTGCAGGACGAAACGACGCGGGCCGGCGCTGAGTTCGTCCCACGCGGTGAGCCAGCCGCCCTCGACGACGGTGGGCCGCACGATCCGGTCGCTCGGCGCACCCTGCTGGTCAACGTAGCCCAGCAGCACCCGGCGCCGGTCCCGGAMGGCTCCCTGCAGCAGCACCAGGATCAACGGCGCGGACCGGGTGAGCCCGACCTCGATGCCGGGAACCTCGCCGGYCGCCCGGACCGCCCGCGCGCTGTCGTCGCCCCGGCGGACCAGCCGGACCACGTCGCGCAGCTGGTTGATCCGGGTGTCGGCCACGTCGACCAACGCCGCGCGGGGACGCGCCGGCGTCCGATGGGCGGCGGGCCGGCGCAGCACCACCCGCCCGTCCGGGGCCTCCGCGACCGGGGCGAACCCGGCGTTGCGCAGGCCGGCGAGCATCTCCGCGGTCGGCAGTGGGGAGATGACGATCGTCGGCGCGATCCGGCGCAGCCCCAACGCCTGGGTACGCCGGTTGGCGACCACCTCGGCGAGCAGCGCCGTGTCCTCGCAGCGCAGGTAGCTCGCGGCGGGACCGGCCCGCAACCGGCCGTGCCGCCGGGCGGTGTCGTCGATCAGATAGGTGAGGGCCTGCGGCACCCCGCCTCGACCGAGACGGACGAGCATCGCGTGGATGTCCTCCGCTACCAGGCCCGAGTCCAGGCCGCGACGCAGCGAGGCCTCGGAGAACCGATAGACGGTGGCCGCGCCCGCGGACTCGACATCCGCCATCCGCGCCAGCTCCGCAGCCACCCGGGGTACCAGCGGGCCCGGGGCAACCGCGGTGAGATCCCCCTGCAGCAGCAGCTCCTCGACCGGCTCGGGCAGCAGCGGCGCAAGCGCGTCGGCGAGCCTGACGCACAGCCCTGGATCACCAGCCGCCGATCGGCTCGGCACGCCCACGTTCCGCGTCGGATCGGCGTTCTCCGCGTCGAGCTGGGCGGCGAGTAACCGACCGACCGTGCTCGGCGCGCCCCGGCCGGTCAGCCCGAGCAGCTCGGCCTCGACGATCGTTCCGTCGATCATCCCGGCGAGCAGCATTCCGCCGCGCCGGGGCGCTCGCCAGGTCAGCAGGGCACGCAACGACTCCGCGGTCGGCACCACCCCTGCGGGCGCCGCGGCCAGCGCCCGCAGGACCTGGGCACGCAGGTCCTGCACGGCCGGCCGCCGCACGTCCAGCGACAGGGGAGCGATCTGCCGGCCCCGTTCGTCCCGCTCGCCGACCAGCCAGGCGGCGGTCGGCGAGCGCAGCCAGCCCTCGACCAGTACGGCCCACCGGGCCGCCACCAGGTCGGTGCCCCAGCGGTCGTAGGCCGTGGTCGGCACGTACTGGACGTCAACCCCCGCGGTCGCGTCAACCAGGCCGGCCGCCGCGGCCAGCTCCACCACGAAGGCCGCGGTCCGCTCGTCAACGTCGAGCAGTTTCGCGGCGGCCCGCAGGTCCCGCACGCTCAACCCGCCGGTGCGCAGCGGAGTGACCGGGCTCGCGCCCCAAGCGTCCAGCAGGGTGGTGACCCACCGGACGAGGGTGTCCGCCGCCAGGGCCGCCACGGCGTCAACCGCCGCCACCCCGACGACCTCTCCCTCGACGGCGGGCGGATGCGGGTGCAGGACCCCGGCCGGATGCTCGCCGCGCACGACCAGCCCAACCTCGCGCGGCAGCTCGACGGTCTCCTCGTCCAATCCGACGAGCAGGCCGCGGGCGAGTAGTTCCTCCACCGGGGTTCGGGCCGCGGACACCCCCAGCAACCGGCCCGCCTCCGTGGTGGCGCCGAGCGCCGGACCCGCGGCCAGCCGGTCCAGCAGCTGCCGCGCCCGGGAGGAGCAGGTCTCGATCCACTCCCGCACCCGATCCGCGTCCGCGAAGGCGTCGCTCAACGCGTCGATCATCGCTTCCCGGACGGCGACCCCGGTCGTCGTCTCGTCGACCGCGCCCCGGGGCACCGGCAGGCCGGCCGCGGTCAGGAGCCGGGCGAGCTGGGACTGCCGGTACGTCGTCAGGCAGGCTCGCACGGGACGGCCGAGCCCCAGCGGGCGCACGCCGAGGAGGTCGACGACCATCCCGGTGACCCGCAGCTCGGCATCGTCGCCCCAGATGAGCCCGAGGTCACGAAGCCGGCCCACCGGCTCGGACACCTCCGAATGCCCGCAGAACCTTGTCAGCTCCGCCAGGGACACCGGCCGGGGAAGGATCGTCAACGCCTCCAGGAGCTCGCAGGCGCCCGTGTCGAGACGTTCCAACGCGCGGGCCACGCTGACCCGGATCTCCAGGCGGGCCGCAAGCACCTCGAAGTCCGGTGGGGGCGGCGTCGCCAGGTCCGGCCGTAGGAGGAAGAGCCGGGTCAACGCCTGATCCGGAAGCGCACGCAACCAGTCCACAAGGGTCACGGGCGCTGTCCTGAGGCCTCGGCGGCCGGCATCGACACCCTCACGACGGTAGCTGGCGCGACGCCAGGCCGACAGGGCGCCGTCGCTCAGCCGGGCCGTGCCGCGTCACCTGGGCGGATGCCGGATTCGCAACCGCGGCGGACACCGGCACCGCGGCGACGGGTGATGGCCCCGCGCGGCAGGTCGTCGTGCCGTCCAGYCGCTCCACCGCCGATCCCGACCCGGGCCGTCCCCACCTGATCGAGCACCCATCCGCAGCTGGTGTCCCACCGCAGTACCGCGATCGCCGGATCGGTACCGCCCAGCGGAGACAACACCGCAAACGCCCAGTCGGGTGCGCCGGTCGAGGTGCGGATGCCGGTGATGCGCAGACCATCCGGCGACACCCTGGACACCAGCGGGCTGTCGAAGACCGCCGCCGTGATCGCGGCGGCCTCGGCCTCGGTGGGCAGCCGGCCGGGTCCGTCGGAGGCGTCCGGGAGCTGCCCGGCCCGGCCGTTGCCGGCATGGCCCTGCCCGGCCCGGTCCTGGCCCACCCGCCCCTGGCCGCCACTGTTCACGGTCAGGGGTGCCGCAGGAGAAGGTGCGGGTCTTGGACGCACGTGGCCTCCCTGGATGCTTTGGCAGGCCAGGACGCGCGCTCGGCCGAACATCGGCGACCAGGATGCCCGAGACGGGCCTCTTCGCGGCGAGGTCGACGGAATGCGACAGACCTACCGATACCGATTTCACACGCCCGGGGCCATCGGATGCAAGAGGATTCGGCAAACTGGGCGCAACCAATTTCGCCGGGACCGCTTCTCCTGCTCCGCCGGCCCGGATGGTCCGCGTGGCCGAGGATCCACAGGTTACCTGGACATTGCTTCGATCATACTCAATGGAGACCATAAAGCGACAAGTACGGCAACGGTGACAACAATCGCTCTCTGGTCGACAAACCTCTGCGTTGTATGCCATCTTTGCGAACTTTTTACGGGCCTGAGCCGCGAAGCCCAATCTCCGCCGACGGCGCCGGTCCAAGCCCTAACGACGCCGGTCGAACTGATCCACGAGGAAGGACAGATGGTTCACCCGTCCCCAGTCCGCGACCCGGGACATCGTCCCGGCGTCACCGGGCAGGGCCAGTGTCCGGCCGAGCGAGACGCCGACGACGAGGACCGCCGCGAGCACCGCCGCCTGAATCGCGCTGAGTACCGGGTTACGCGGCTGGCGGCCCCCTCCAGCCGGGACTCGGGTACCGGCTCGGGTACGGGCTCGGCTACCGGCCACGCGGCCGTGCGGGCGGGCCGGCTCCGAGACGGCGGCAGCGTCGCCGGCATCCGGCCCGTCGACTTCAGGACTCCCCCGCCGACCCTGTCCCGGCGGGTCCGCTCGTGGCCGGCCGGAGGCAGCGCCCGGTGACATCCGATCCGGGGCGCGCCGGGGTTCCCCGGCGGTCCGTGGGCCGTCGTCCCTGATCGCGTGCTGGTACCCGGTGAAGCTGACCTCGTCCAGTAGCCCGGAACCCGGCCGAAGTCCGGAACCCGGCCGACCGCCTCCCCGGGAGAAGCCGTCCGGGTCCGGAGGAGATCCCCGGTCCAGCCCGGACGGCGCGCGCGGGTCCGGGGGAGACGAGGAATACGCGGGTCGGTGCCGGGGGGCATCGACCCCACCCGGCGGGGAGACACCCGCGCCGCGTGGGTCGGGCCAACCGCCGCGATGGTCGGATCGCTGCGCCGGCTCGGATCGCTGCGCCGGCTCGGGCCGCTCCCCGGGCGGGACCGGCCCGCCCGGGGGCCGCCAGGCCGAGGCCGGCCGATCAACCTGCGCTGGCGTCACTGTATGAGATTGTACGATATCGTACGGTGTTGGATTGTCACCGTACGCCGGTCCGTCGAACGTCGGCGCGGCGGCTCGCGGCGAGTGGCGGGGCTCGGGCCTCCTGGCGGATCTCGTCGCCAGCGTGCTGAACGCGACGATCCGGCCCTCGGACGGCTGGCGGCGCCGGGGCGCGGCGGTTCCCTCAGCTGCCGGACCCGACCGGGGAGCGGCCCGAGCCGCGTTGGCAGGGAGATCACGCACGGGGTCCGAGAAGTTCCGCGCCGGGTCGCGAACCGGACCGGCGGGTGGGCCGGGATCGGCGCCATCGCCCACCCGACCATGGTCCACCCGACCATGGTTCAGTCGCGGCTGCGCGCGCGTGCCACCGTGCGAGTTCCTGCCCTCAGCGACCATCACCCGCCCCTTCCCGCCCCCGGCGCCTGGGCGCCACGTCACCGCACCATCCACCGACGACGCGAACAACGCCGACAATCACCACCCTACGGAGGTGGCCCAGGACAACCCCGACACCGACCACGGTCATATATCGCAATCTACCCCAGAGTAGTCCTACCAATACGAATCGGAACAGGCGGCCCATCGGTGATCACACCACTTTTCGGTGTTCCATCAGGACATTCCTCCCGGAGCCGGGCCGGGCCGGGCCGGGCTAACGCTTCTTGACCCGGCACACCCGTTCGAGGATGAGGCCCCCGGTTAACAGCACCATCGCCGCAGCCAACCCGAGACCCGCGGTGAGCGCGTCGCCGCCCGCGGTCGGGAACTCCCCCGTGCGGGGCATGGTGTAGCCGAACACACCCGCCCAGATGCCGGCGAGCGCCGCTCCGACGACGGAGCTCGCCTTGGCCAACGCGGCGAGCCGGGCGACCGTGAGCGGGAGGATCGGCCGCGTTCCCGGCCGCCCCTCCAGCCGGCGACGGGTCAGGGATGCGACCTGGAGCTCGATGGCACCGATCATGAGAACCGACACCGACGCCGTTCGCGGCAGCGTGGGAATCGATCGGTACGCCCACCACAGCAGCAGGTACCCGAGTACCCCGAACGCCACCGCGACCGCGATGAGATCACGTGCCCGGGTCGGTCTCACCTGGCCGCCTCTTCGGCGTCACTGCCGCCGACGGCGGGATCGGTGACGGCATCGGCCCCCGGATCCGCCTCGACCACGGGATCCGACAGCGACCACGGGATCCGGCGCAGACCGGCCGGGTGCTTCCCCGCGGCCATCCGGGCGACCAGATCGGCGACCCGCCCGTRCCCGGGCAGCGTCGCCTCGGGATCAACGTCCAGCCAGGGCACGCAGACGAAGGCCCGCAGATGTGCTCGGGGATGCGGCACGAGGATCTCGGGGTCGTCACTGCGCAGGTCACCGATCGCGATGACATCGACGTCGAGCGTTCGCGGGCCCCACCGGACGGCCCGGACCCGCGCGGCCCGTTCCTCCACCTCGCGGACGACCTCGAGCAGATCACGCGGGGGTGCCGGGCGCACCAGGACGACGGCGTTCAGGTAGTCGTCCTGCTCGGGTCCACCGACGGGTGCCGTCTCGTACACCGGTGAGCCGGCGAGCACCCCCAGCGCGCGGTCGAGCCGATGGACGGCGGCGGACARCCGGCCCAGACGATCGCCGAGGTTGGACCCGAGCGACAGCACCGCATGCTCCGGCCGGGTCATCATCCGGTCACCCGCCATCGGTGACGACCCCCGCGGCCGCGGYCGGCGCGGTCACCGACTCGACGCCGTCGACCCGGTTGCGGACGATCGTCACCGCGACATCGGCGAACGGAACCGCGATCGGGGCCGCGGGCTTGTGGACAGTCACCTCGGCCCGCATCACCCGACCGTCCCGCAGACAGGCGCGGACGAGTCGATCGGCGAGGGTCTCAATCAGATTCACGGGTTCTCCGGTGACGATCCCGGCAAGGGTCTCGGCAAGCTCGCCGTAGTGCACGGTGCGGGTCACGTCGTCGTGGAACGCCGCCGAAGAGAGGTCGAGCCACAGCGTGGCATCGACGACGAACTCCTGGCCAAGATCCCGTTCCGCCGCCAGAACCCCGTGGTAGCCGCGAGCCCGCAGCCCCGACAGGGTGATCCGGTCGAGCGACGTGGCCCTCGATTGGGAGGCGACCTCCGCTGCGGAGCCCGTCACCGCGGAGCCCACGGAACCTCCCGATCTTCCACGCGGCCGGGATCCACGGCCCGGCCGGGATCGGCCTCGGGTCCGTCCCCGCGCCGGTCACTATCGTCCCGCCAGGCGCGCACGACCCGCACGGCGTCGGCGGCAGGCCGGACGGCGTGCACCCGCACGCCCCACACCCCGGCCGCGGCCAGCAACGCGGTGGTCGCCTGGGTGGCGTCGTCCCGGTCGGCGACCGGCCGGGCCGGGCCGTTCGCGTCCGCCAGTACCGAGCCGAGAAACGACTTGCGGGACGTGCCGACGAGCAGCGGCCGGCCGAGCGCGACGAAGGCGTCGATGTGGCGCAGAAGCGTCCAGTTGTGCCGGGCGGTCTTGGCGAAGCCGATGCCGGGGTCGAGGATGACCCGATCCTCGGCGATCCCGGCGGCCAGCACGGCCCCGAGCCGGTCCACGAGCTCCGCGACCACCTCCGCGACCACGTCGCGGTACACCGCCCGGGACGCCATGTCCGCACTGGTCCCCCGCCCATGCATCAGCACGTAGTGCACGCCACGGTCGGCGACGAGACCGAGCAGATCGGGATCGGCGCCGCCGGACACGTCGTTGACGAGCACCGCCCCGGCGTCGACCGCGGCGGCGGCCACAGCGGCACGGCTGGTGTCGACGCTGACCCGGACGCCCGCGGCGGCGAGCTCGGCCACCACCGGAAGCACGCGACGCATCTCCTCGGCGGCGATGACCCGAGACGCGCCCGGTCGGGTCGACTCACCACCGACGTCGACGAGATCCGCCCCGTCGTCGGCCATCCGCAGCCCGGCCCGGACCGCGTCCAGCGGATCGAGGTAGGTACCGCCGTCCGAGAACGAGTCCGGCGTGACGTTGACGACGCCCATCACCCTGGTCAGGCCGCCCGGCAGGAGGAGTTCCTCGACGGTCCCGCTCATGGGAGACCTCCACCGGACGTCGCGTCCAGCGGCGCACGGCGGTAGGTGTAGCGGTAGACCGGCCGGAAACCAAGATCGGCGTACAGGCCCCGCGCCGCGGCGCTGACCTCTTCGACCTGCAGATACGCATGAGTGGCGCCTCTGCCCGCCGCCCACTCGGCGAGTGCCGCGATAACCCGGCGGGCCGCGCCCCGGCCACGGGCCACGGGCAGGGTGGCCATGCTGTAGACACCCAGCCAACRGTCGTCCGCGATGCCGCGTCCGACCGCCGCCGGCATGCCGTCCACGGTCAGGGTGATGTAGATGGTGGGCAGCCGCAGCGCCGAGAGCACCGCGAGCGTGCCGGGCCGCTGCGCGTTGAACGTCGTCAGCACCTGGCCGGCGACATCCAGCCACTCATCCGCCGGCGTGGTGGTGACGGTCATCCCCACCGAGCCGGCAGCCGCCGGTGCCCGGTCGGCACCACTCACAAGGCCGGCGAGAGGCGCCGTGCAGACGTCGGTAGGACCGGTGTCGTCGTACCCGGCGGCGTCGAGGACCGCGCCGAGCCCGGTCGGCCGGGAGAAGGGTGTCAGCTGGAAGGTCGGCGGCAGACCGGCGGCGGTGTAGAAATCCCGCACCGTGGCAAGCGCCGCGGCGAGGTCGGGCACGTCGCCGCGGGCCCAGACCGAGTTGCCTCGCCGGGACGACCCGGCGGACTCGCGCAGCACCCACCCGGCCCGTTCGACCTGGCGCAACGGCGGCCAGGCCCGGTGCGCCAGGTCATCGAGCTCACGGGCCAGGGACGCGTCGGCGGACGGCAGGTTCGTCCGCGGCCCGACCAGCGGATCGGCGGGACACCGCGCCACACGGTCATCAGGCACGGCGCGCCGACCACGGCCGGCCTGGTCGACACCAGCTGCGCGACCTGCCGGCCGGAAAGCACGTCGGGGGGCCATCGACCACGATACCGAGGCTACCGATCCGAACGCGGGGATGGACGACCCGAACGCGGGGATGGACGACCCGAGCGCGGGGATGGACGCCGGCGCCGATCGGACCAACATCGGGTCCCCCAGCTTCACCTTTTCGGTAATCATGACAAGGTGTCATGATTACAAAGCTATTGCCGCCTCGTTCCCGTTCTGGAGCGAACCGGCGGCGGGCCGCATCCCGGCCTYCCTCGGCTCGTCGCCCGGGACCCTCCCGGGCCGGGGCGATGATCCACAAGCCTGCGCCGCGCGATCCTGTCGGTCCTGCCAGCGCCCCCCTTCCTCATCCCGCCACCGCCGACCGGCGAGCTCCACCGCCGCATCGCACCGCCRCYGGCTTGCCCGCCAAACATGATCGGCAGAGGAAACCTCCGGGTAACACCACGCAGAGCCACGATGACAGGAACTTTGCGCACCAATAATCATCACCCTCCGGCGCAGCCTYCCTCCTACTATTGACAAAGCGAGACACAGGCCAGATCCGGTCGGACCAACCAGAGCGACCGGAACGACCGGCCGGCGGCAGCGAGGCCGTCGTACGACCGCCGGGAGACTTCGGCCGTTGATCRCTGGATCCGGCCGGACCGCCGTCAGGGAGGATGGCGGTCGCGGCACCGATGCGGGCGCGTGGTCTCACTGTGCGCCCCCGGTCGGTCGCTTCTCGCGGTGGGCTCTACCCCCACTACCTTGTCGTCACGGTCACGACCGTGGTGCTGTCTGAAGGAAGGACGCGCGGCATGCCGCAGTCGAGCGGATCTTCACCGACGCGCGGGCCCGACCCCGGGGCCTGGGTCCCGGCGAGCCGGGCGGCCCCTCTCCCACCCTGGTGGGCGACCACCGAGTCGATCGTCATCCCGCCGGCGCGCACCCCTCCGGACGACCACCCCGAGGACTACGAGCCGGCGCCACCGCCCCAGCCTTCGATGACGAAAGCCGCAACGAGCCCCACCGATGTGTCGCCGGCACCCGCGGGCACGCCATCCTTCGGCACTGTGAGCGAAGCACCATTCGGCGCTGTGAGCGGAGCGATCCCGGCGCAGCCGACACCGTCGTCGGCCCCCCACACCACACGCCTCGGCGCCCCGGCCCCCGGTGCCTCGGACCGCAGGCAGTTCCATCGCTATGCGGGAGCGGCGGTCATGACCGCGATCCTCGCCGAGGGACAGATCATGGAGGTCTCGGACGTCCTCGCGGCCAGTCCGATCCAGCTCGCCCTGGAACGCGCCGACGATCTGCTCGACGACCTCCTCGACGCGCACGAGGCGACCCCACCCGCGCACATCCTGGCCCAGACCGAGCGGTTGCGCCGCGGCCTGGAGCGACTCAGCCGGCGGTCCATCCCCGCCGGCGACGCCCACCGGCGCGACGTGCTGCGGGGGCGGGTCGCCGTGCTGGGTGCGGATGCGGCCTTCAAACTCGGTGACATCGAGACCGCGCGGTCGCTGACGTCGCTCGGGTTCCAGGCGGGGCGCTCGGTGGGTGAGGGTGCGCTTCGCGGTTCGGYCCGGGAAGTCGCGGCCGTCAACGAGTTCTACGCCGGCCGGCCCGACGAGGCGCTCCGCCTTGCCCGGGACGGGCTGACCCACGTCAGTGGCGGTGCCGTGCGGGCCCGACTTGTCTGCCAGGAGGCGCGTGCCCTCGCCGCCCTCGGTGACGTGCGGGGCGCGGCCCAGGCCCTGGACCGGGCGTACGACCTGGCGGACGCCATCCCGGCGGACCAGTGGGGCCGTCCCGGTCCGAGTTTCGACCAGTTCAATCCGGTCGAGGTGCCCTACAACGCCACGACGGCCCTGTGTCTACTCGGYCGACCACAGGCCGCCCAGGAACACGCGGATCTCGCCCTGCCGAAGCTGGACGGGATGAACGCCCCGGGATTCCGGTCGGTGATCCGCCTCGATCTCGCCCTGGCGCTGGCCCGGCAGGGTCGCCTGGAACTCGACCAGGTCTGCGCCCTGGCCACCGAGGCGATCCAGATCTCCTGGGGGCGAACCGTGGCCTCCGTCTCGGGACGCGCGGATCAGCTGCTCGCGGCCACCCGGCCGCACAGCGAGGTGCGCCAGGTGCGGGACCTCGCGGTACTCATCCGGGAGTGGCAACGCTCCGCGGCGCGGCAGCGGCCCGGCGGGCGCGCGGTTCCCGTGCCGAGCTCGCCGGTCTGACGCCGGCCACCGTACGAGGACCGTGCGAGGGCGCAGTGGCCGACGGCGGGCACCCTCCGGCGGGCTCGCCGGACCACGCGCGGTTCACCGCGGAGCGGACCCGCCGCGCCCTCGGTGCGATCTGCGCCGAGGCCGGCCTGGACGACTCGGATGCCATGCTGATCAAGAGAACCGTGAACGCGGTGTACCGGCTGCCACGGGCCGGCGCGGTTGTCCGGATCATCGGATCGGCCGCGATGGCGCATCGGGTGAACAAGGTGGTCCGGGTGGCCCGCTGGCTGGCGGAGAACCACGTCCCGGCCGTCCGGCTGCTCCCCGGCGTGCCGGCCCCGGTCACGGCGGCCGGCTTCCTCGCGACGGTCTGGGCCGACGCGACGCCACCCGGCACCCCGCCCGGCGGTCCGGCACCGGACACCGCGGAGCTGGCCGGCGCGCTGCGCGGTCTGCACACCCTGGCGCCGCCGGAACCGCCGCTGCCATGCTGGGATCCCCTCGACGACGTCCGCCGGCGATTATCCGACGCCGAGGCGCTCCCCGGGCCCGACCGCCGTTTCCTGGAGAAGATGACCGGCCGGATCGCGGCGGCTCTGCCCACCATCCGCTACGCGCTGCCGCGGGTCGTCATACATGGGGACGCGCATCTGGCGAACCTCGTGCGGGCCGCGGACGGCCGCGCGCTGCTCTGCGACTTCGACGCCACCTGCCTGGGGCCGGCGGAATGGGACCTGATTCCTGTGGCGGTCGGCCGGCTACGCTTCGGTCATGATCCTCAGGCCCACCTCGATCTGGCCCGGGGCTACGACTTCGACGTCACCACCTGGGACGGGTTCGCCGTCCTGCGGGCGGTCCGGGAACTGAAGCTGGTGACGAGCGTGGTGCCGATCCTGGGGAGCAGCGCGACGGTRGCCGCCCAGTTCCGGGTCAGGATCGACAGCCTGCGCTCCGGCGACACCGGCGTCCGCTGGTCCCCCTACCGTTGACGCCTCCCTCATCACCCTCGCTGTCAGGGCCCCCGGGGAGGAGACGCCCCCGGGGAGGAGACGCCCCCGGGGCCGGCACCACACGAGGCACACCGTTTCCACCGGCCGGGCCGTGCGGTCCACGGAACCACATGTCATTCTGGTCAGACCTGTCGGGCCGGTCCGGCGGGTCACGTCCACGTGCCGGACGCTCGGCTCCGAACGCGGGCTACCGGGGACCGCTGTCCTGGGCGTGGTCGTCAGATCACCCCGGCCTCATGGCTTGGGTCGCCCAAACGGAGGGGAGGCCCTTGAACACGACGGAGGGAATGCCCGCCCCGGGGATCAACCAGGTGGTGTGCTGCCCGGAGAACAATCATGAACGATGATCCCCGGGAGATCGGCGCCATCCGGGTCGGCGATGCCGGAGATCGGGACCCCG
>NZ_MRUJ01000013.1:0-2871 GCF_002099325.1 Frankia sp. KB5
CGGTGGATCCGGATGCCGCCGGCGCGACCGAACCGGCCGAGCCCACCGGGCCCGGTCGGTCCGCCGGAGTCGCGAAGTCCGGGGGGGCCGGCTCGACAGCCGCGATCCCGCTACGGCGGTTCGTTGTCGAACCGGAGATCGTCCCCGTGCCCTCGACCCCGGAGCCGGTCGGACGTGCCGGGTCGCTGGCCGGGGCCCGCTTCCTTCTCGTCGAGGGTGGTCTCGGGGTCGGACTCGAGCTCGCCACGTTGCTGGAGCAGGCGGGTGCCGAGGCCCGCATCCTCGCTGCCGACGACCGGGGCCTGGTCGGTCAGGTTCGAGCCGGCGCCGGCGCGGACGGCCTGGTGTGGATCGCCTCGATCGATCCCGGTGCCGGCGACCACGCCGTTCTTCCTGCCGCGTTCGCGGCACTGCGGGCCGCGGCCCTCGGCGGCAGCCGGCGGATGCTCGTCGCGACCGGGCACGGCGGGCGCTTCGGTCGCCCGTCGCCCCACGGCACCGGAGCGCTCGCCCCGGGCGACGCCGGGGACGAGGGGATCCAGCTGACCCCGGGGATGGGCCTCGCCGGCCTGGTGCGCACGATCGCCTGGGAGGTTCCCGATATCGCGGTCCGCCTCGTCGACGTCGAACCGAAGGACGAACCGCGTCGGATCGCCGAGAGCCTGCTCGTCGAGCTGCTCACCCCCGGCGGGCCGTCCGTGGTGGGTTACCGTGACGGGGTCCGCGCGACCCCGCGGATCCGGCCGGTGGAGCTGGGCGTCGCGGGCGACGTCGGCGACGTGGGTGCGGCGGGCTATGCGGGCGAACTGCCCGCCGAGCTCGGTCCCTCCTCGGTGGTGCTGCTCACCGGTGGCGCGCGGGGTATCACGGCGGCCGTCGCCGTGGAGCTCGCCCGGCGCAGCGGCTGCGCCATCGAGCTGATCGGGCGTACCCCACCGCCCACCGGACCGGAGGATCCGGTGACGGCGGATGCGCTCGACGCCCCGGCGCTGCGCCGCGCGCTTGTCRCCACCGGCGTCCGCCGGCCGGCCGAGATCGAGTCCCAGGTGGCCCGGTTGCTCGCCGAGCGGGAGGTGCGCACCACGCTGGAGGTCCTTGGTCGGCTGGCCTCGTCGGTGCGTTACCACGCGATGGACGTGCGTGACGGCGCCGCCGTTGCCTCGGTCGTGGCCGACGTCTACGCCCGCCACGGTCGCCTCGACGGCGTGGTGCACGGTGCGGGCATCCTGGCGGACCGACTCCTGCGGGACAAGACGCCCGAGTCGTTCGACCAGGTGTACCGAACGAAGATCGACGGTGCCCGGGCGCTGCTGGCGGCGCTGCGGGACGACGTCGGCTTCGTCGCCCTGTTCGGGAGTGTCGCGGGCGTCTTCGGCAACCGCGGCCAGGTCGACTACGCCGCCGCGAACGACGCCCTGGACACGCTCGCCGGTGCCTGTGCGGGCCGCTTCGCCGGCCGGGTGGTCAGCGTCGACTGGGGTCCCTGGGGATCCGCGCGGGACTTCGTGGCACGGGCCGGCGGACCGGCCCCCGCGGTGACCGGGGGCGCGGTGGCCGGTGCGGCCGGTGTGACCGGCGGTGGGATGGTCTCCCCGGAGCTTGCCCGGGAGTACGCGCGCCGTGGCATCGGCCTGATCGATCCCGCCGACGGGGTGGCCGCCCTGCTGCGGGAGCTGGCCGCTCCGGCGGGCACGCCCGCGCAGGTCGTCTACATGTGCGCCTCGGTGGAGTCGTTCGATGCCTGAGCCCGGTGCCGGGCCGGGGGGGCGGTCGGCGTCGGGATCCCGGTCCGCGTCCGGGGGCGGCGCCCCACCCATCGCCCTGGTCGGGATGGCGGCGCTGTTCCCCGGCGCCGGCGACCTCGGCACCTTCTGGGGCAACATCGTCGGGGGTGTCGACGCGATCCGGGAGGTGTCGCCGGAGCGTTTCGACGTTGACGACTACTTCCGCCCCGACCTGTTTCGCCCCGACCCGCCCCGCGGTGACCGTCCCGGCGCCGGACCGGGCGGTGTGGGCAGACCCGGCGGTGTGGGCAGCCCCGGCGGTGCCAGCGACGCCTTCTACTGCCGGCGTGGCGGTTTCGTCGAGGAGTTCGCGTCGTTCGATCCGGCCGCGTTCGGCATCATGCCGCTGGCCGTCGACTGGGCCGAACCCGACCAGCTGCTGTCCCTGCGGCTCGCCGCCGAGGCGATCACGGACGCCGGCGGTCCCGAGCGGTTGGGGGACGCCGAGCGTGTCGGGGTGGTGCTCGGCCGCGGCGGCTACGTCGGTCCCGGGGTCGCCAAGCTCGAACAGCGGGTGCGCACCTCCCGCCAGATTGTCACGACGCTGCGCGAGATCCTGCCCGACCTGCCGGCCGAGGCCGTCGAACGGGTCCGGGAGGCGTTCGTCGCCCAGCTCGGACCGCAGCGCCCCGAGGCGTCCATCGGGCTGGTGCCGAACCTCGCCGCCTCCCGCATCGCCAACCGGCTCGACCTGCGCGGACCCGCCTACACCGTGGACGGGGCCTGCGCGTCATCGCTCATCGCCGTCGACATGGCGATGCGTGACCTCGGGTCCGGCCGGACCGACGCGATGATCGTCGGTGGCGCCCACATCGTGCACGAGGCGTCGTTCTGGAGCGTCTTCACCCTGCTGCGGGCGTTGTCCCCGAGTGAGATCATCCGTCCCTTCGACCGGCGGGCCGACGGCATTCTCATCGGCGAGGGCGTCGGCATGGTCGTCCTCAAGCGGCTTGCCGACGCCGAGCGCGACGGCGATCGGATCTACGCGGTGCTGCGGGGATCGGGCACGTCCAGTGACGGCCGGTCCGCCTCGCTGATGGCCCCGGCCGTCGAAGGCCAGACGCTCGCCGTCCGCCGGGCCTGGGCG
>NZ_MRUJ01000120.1:0-23357 GCF_002099325.1 Frankia sp. KB5
CGACTCGAGGCTGGAGGTGCTGGCGTCGGCCAACGATCCGGAGCTGTCGGACACCTTCGGGGACGCCGACTACCGGGCAGCCGACGATCTGCTGCAACGGCACTACTCGATCCTGTTGACCGATTGTGGGACGGGCATCCTGCACAGTGCGATGCATGGGGTGCTGGAGCTAGCCGACACGCTGGTGATCGTGAGCAGCGCCAGCGCCGACGGCGGGTCCAGCGCGAGCGCCACCCTCGACTGGTTGGACGCGCACGGCTACTCCGACCATGTCCGCGAGGCGGTCGCCGTGATCTCGATGTTCCCCGTCCAGGGCGAGCGGGTCGACGTCGACACGCTGGAACGGCATTTTGAAGCCCGGACGCGACGGGTGGTCCGGGTCCCGTTCGACCCGCATCTGGCCGACGGGGGACGGATCGTGCTGTCGAACCTGAAACGGGAGACGCGGGCGGCCTATCGGGAGATCGCCGGCGCGGTAGCCGAACGCTTCGGCGAGGAACGCCGCGGCTACCCGGGCGGCTGACGCCGCTGACACCGCCGGCTGCCTCAGCAGTTCAGTGGCTCAGCAGCTCAGCAGCTCAGCAGCTCAGTGCCTCAGTGCCTCAGTGCCTCAGTGCCGCCACCGCCGCCCGCACGCCGGGACGACGCAGTTGCCGGGCGATGGTGGTCCGTCCCTCGATGAGCCGGGTGAACAGCCCGAAGGTGCCCGGAGCCGCCATGACCGTGTGCATCGCGCCCGGCCGGCGGGTGAACGCGGCCAGGACCTCTCGTCCCGCCGCCATCTCGGGGCCCAGGATCGCCTCGACGCGCGCGGGATAGGCCGCCAAGGCGTCGAGCGCCGTGGCGCCCGGGCCAGTGGGCCTTGTATCCGTTACCCCCCCGGCCCGGGTCACGCCCGCCCTCGCGCGACCGACGCCCACACTCGCCGCGGCGGCCGCCTCCCCGGCGAGCCGACCCGACCGTAATGCGAACGAGATGCCTTCGCGTGTCCACGGATCCAGGAGCCCGGCCGCGYCCCCCGCGACCAACACCCGGCCCCGCCGCAGCGGGGAGGCGACGGCCCGCACCCGGGTGAGATGTCCGGAGTCATGCTGGCGCGGCAGGTCGGTGAGCCCGAGACGGTCGACGAACCGGGTGTAATAGGCGCGCAGCGCGGCGCCCTCGGCACGATCACCGATCACGCCGACCGTGAGCACCCGTCCCTTGGGGAACACCCACCCGTAGGAACCCGGCACCGGCCCCCAGTCGATGAGCATGCGTCCGGCCCATCGCGCGGCACGCGCCGGGTCGGCGACAAACTCGCCCTCCAGGCCGACGTCGACCTGGTCACAGCGGACACCGACATAGGTGCCGCAACGACCCGAGGTGCCGTCCGCACCCACCACCACCCGAGCGCGCAGGTCCGCCCCCGCACGCAGACGCACGGTCACCCAACCGTCGTCCTGATCCCCGGCGTCCTCGGCGATCCCGGTCCCGCCCGGYCCGCTCTCGGTCAGCCCCACCACGTGCGCACCGGTCCGCACGGTCGCGCCGGCCGCGGCCGCCGCGGCCAGGAGAGCGGCGTCCAGATCGGATCGCATCACCATCGACATCCAGGGACGGCCGCCGGACCGGCCGCGGGTGACCTCGAAGCGGCCGTCCCAGGTCATCGTCAGGGAGCTGACGCTGGCTCGAACCAGACCGGCCAGTTCGATGCCGAGATGATCCGCCGAAAGGCCGACCAGGCCGCCACCGCAGGTCTTGTAACGAGGTACCGCCGAGCGTTCGAGCACGCACACCCGGGCCCCGGCKTTCGCCGCCGCCCGCGCCGCGCTGCCACCGGCCGGACCCGCCCCGACGACAATGACGTCAAAGGTGTTCTCCGGGTCGTCAACCCTGCTCACAGCGCTCCATCCTCCCGACACCGCACCCCGCCCAGGCAGCGCACCCCGCCCAGGCAGCGCACCCCGCCCAGGCAGCGCGGTCTGCGCCGATGCCGTCAGCGCAGGGTGAGGCTGCGTCCAACAAGACCCGCCCGCACCCGGCGTTCGTGCGCGGTCAGTGCCGTGGTGTCGGCCAGTGCCCTCTGGTAGGCCACCCGCAGCGCGGCGGCCGGCTCCTCACAGCTACCCGCCTCGCTTCCGGGCGCGAGATCCCAGACGGGCACGACGAGCCCGGCGGCGCGGAAGAACCCGATGAACCTGGAGCCCTCCCCCACCGTGAGACGTTCGGCCGCGGCCAGGCGAGCCAGCGCATCCAGCAACGCCTCCTCGGTGGGGGCGACGTCGGCGCCCGCGCCGATGGGAGCGACCGCCTCGGCCTCGGAGTCGGTGCCCGCCGCAGCACCCGCCGCACCCGGCCAGGCCAGCGGAAGCGCCCACCGCAGGTGCCAGCGGTCACCGGGATGGCACCAGTAGGCGGCCGGCACCGAGGTGAGCCGTACGGTGGGCACCACGGTGGCGTTGGCGCGCTCCAGCATCACCGCCACCTCCGGGTTCGGACCGCTCTCCTCGTCGGACGGTGGCAGCCACCATCCGAATCCGGAATGAACGGTGATGTCCAGGGGCGCCGGGTCCAGCAGGTCGGTGAGCCGGGGCAACCCGGCGAGTCCCGCGGGCAGTTGTTCCACGAGGCGCGGCGCGGAGGCGGGCGGGATGTCGATCGCACTCCCCGGCTCGGCGGCGAGTGCGGCGAGCAGGGCACCGGCGACGTCCCGCGATACGTCCAGACCCGGAAGGGCGATCTGCAGGGCGACCAGGATTTCGCCGTCCTCGCGTACCAGGGCGGGGGCGGCCTGCGGCAGCATCGTGCAGAGCGTGATGCGCCGGTCGGCGTGCTCGGGATGGTCGGCGAGGTAGGCCGCCGCCAGGGCCAGCGGCGCGGTGGCGCTGGGCACCAGCTCCCGCAGGGCGACCAGGTCCGGCTCGTCGCGGCGGCCCGCGAACGGGCGCAGCACGGGAGCCGGCCGGTTCCGCTCGCCGTGGCACGCCTTGTAACGACGGCCCGACCCGCAGGGACAGGGTTCCCGCGGTCCGACGGCGGGGATGGCACCATCGGATCCGTGGACGGACGGGCGGCGACGGCTCCGTGCGGCTCCCCCGCCAGAGCCGGGCGTGGCGACTCGTGCCGGGCGGGTGCCGGGACGCTGGGGTGCGGGTCGGCGAGCGATCACGACCTCCTGAGGTAGAGACCGTCACGCGCGGTCATGGACTTCCTGCGGGTAAGGCTAAGCCATGCTCGGCGGATGACGAGGGTACCGGGTGGCGGCCGTGGCCGTGGCAAACACCACCGATCCCGTCGCGGGAGCGGGCTGACGGAGGGCCGACAGCCGACAGATCCGGTCAACGACAGACCCGGTCGACGACAGACCCGGTCAACGACAGACCCGGTCAACGACAGATGCATCCCCGGTATCTCGGGCGCCCGTTCAGGGATAACCCTCTTCCGCGGCAGGGACTATCCCGTCGCTGCGAAAGCATCACCACGGATACCGCACGCGGACCCCTCCTCAATGGGCACGATGAACACAGCCGTTCGGCGGACGGGCACTGGCGGGACTGATGGCGAGCATCATCAACGCTCGTCCGCAAGCCACCGTCACCGTGGCGACACATCCAGGAGGGCGACGCCGCGGGAACCGGTGAAAGGCCAATCGGCATGCGGCGCCCGCGGCATTCATCTCGATATAGGGGGATCGGTGGCGAAGGTCRTCGTCGCCGGCGGGGGCATTGCTGGGATCGCCTGCGCCAGCGCACTGCTAGCCGAGGGAATCACCGTGGATGTCCGTGACCGGGGCCGCGTGATCGGCGGACGGATGGCCTCACGGTGGATAGACGGGCGCATCGTGGACTCCGGCGCGTCGTACTTCACCGCCACCTCGCCGGAGTTCCGCGAAGTCGTGGACGATTGGTTCATCCGTGGCCTGGTACGCCCCTGGACGCACCGAATGTCGGTAATCAGTGGGCCGACCGCCACCCTGGCCGAGCCGCGTTCCGGCCCGCTGCGGTACGCCGCCCCGCGCGGGCTGCGTTCCCTGGTCGCCGACCTCGCCTCCCGAGCCGGGGTGCAGGTCACGCAGTCCACACCGATCCGCCGGGTCACCCCGGGTCCCCGCGTTGACGACGAGGCCGCCGACGCGGTGGTCCTCGCGATGCCCGACCCGCAGGCGCTGCGCCATCTCGACCCGGCCTGCACCGAGGAGCGGGCGCAGCTCGCCGGCCGACCCTGGTCGCCGGTGCTGGCGCTGCTCGCCGGCTGGCCCTACCGGTGCTGGGCACCGATCGACGGAGCCTTCGTCCACGACGACGATACGATTGCCTGGATCGCCGACGACGGTCGTCGCCGGGGTGACAATGCCGCCGTCCTGGTCGCCCACTCGACGCCGGATTTCGCGCGGCCGCGGCTGGCCGACCCCGCGGCGGCCGGGCCCGATCTCGTCGCGGCGCTACGGCGCCTGCTCACCATCACGATGCAACCCAGTTGGACGTATGTGCAAAAGTGGACCTTCGCTCGCCCGGACCGTCCGCACGAACAGCCGTACTACCTGTCCAGCAGTGGGATCGGGCTCGCCGGCGACGGCTGGGGAACACCGAAGATCGAGAGTGCCTGGCGCTCGGRCACCGAGCTGGGCCGGGCCCTTGCCGCCCGATTGAGATAACCGATTGCGACAACCTATCGCAATAACCGATTACGATGACCGATGACATGTGACCGGATCGAGYCTGTGTCGGCGTAGGTCGTTCGGTTGACGATGCGTGACGCGGGTACACCCTCCGACATGGAGATCAAAGTAAGCCTGTCGTTGCCCCACGATGAGATCTCCATACCCGTGATTCGACGTATCTGTACGCAGTCCCTGAAAGTCCTGGGCGTCAATAAAGAATGCATTGACGATGTTGAAATCGCCTTGACCGAAGCGTGCGACAACGTTCTTCTACATGCTCATGCCGGCGACGAGTACGAGGTTTTTGTGGGAGTGGACAACGAAGTCGCTGTCATCGAGGTGAGCGATCGCGGCGACGGTTTCGACAGCGCGGATGAGCTCGATCGGACAGCCCGCCAGAATGGCGATTCCCCCAGGCCGGATAATGTTCCCGAGCAAGGCCGCGGCATCTTTCTCATGCGCGCTCTGATGGACCGGGTGCAGTTCCACCAGGTGGACAGCCCCCATCGGGGCACCCGCGTGCATCTGGAAAAGACTCTCACCTGGGAGGAGAGCGCTCCCGGGGCGCGGCTGAGCCGGGCGCGGACGGGGCTCCGGCCCGCTTCCCGCCCGGAGGTGGCCGAGGGCATCCATCCGGTCTGACGTCTCCCGCCGTCCACCATCTCCCGCCGTCCACCGTCTCCCGCCGTCCCCCGCCGCTCCCTTCGTCGATCGGCCGCCCCACGATTCGACCGGCTACGCTGACGGGAGTGGACTCCGAGGAATCTGGGCGGGTATCGCGATGGGTGTGGTAATGACTGAGGCGGACTCGCCGGCCCGGATCGGGATCGTCACCTTCCCCGGCTCCCTCGATGACCAGGACACGGCGCTCGCGGTGCGGGCCGCCGGTGCCGAACCGGTCTCCCTCTGGCATGGCGACAGCGATCTCGCCGGCGTTGACGCCGTCATCCTGCCCGGCGGATTCTCCTACGGTGACTACCTGCGTGCCGGTGCGATAGCCCGGTTCTCGCCCATGGTGGCGGCCCTCGTCCCGGCGGCCCGCGCGGGCCTGCCGATTCTCGGCATCTGCAACGGGTTTCAGGTGCTCTGCGAGGYCGGCCTGCTCCCCGGGGCACTGACCCGCAACGTGGGACTGCACTTCGTCTGCCGCGACCAGCGGTTGCGGGTCGAGGCGCCGGGCACTGCCTGGACCCGCGGCTACCAGGACGGCGAGGAGATCGTCATCCCGGTGAAGCACGGGGATGGCCGCTATGTTGCGGCCCCGGACGTGCTCGCCGAACTCGAGGCGGCCGGGCGGGTTGTGGTGCGCTACGTCGGCGGGAATCCCAACGGGTCGGCGGCCGACATCGCCGGGATCTGTAACGAGAGCCGGACGATCGTGGGCCTGATGCCGCATCCCGAGCATGCTGTCGACGACCTCACCGGCCCCGGGGTCGACGGGCTTCGCATGTTCACCTCGGTGCTGTCCGGCTTTTTGTCGGCTTTTTCCTCTTAAAGAAGGATTTTTGGTTACGAAGGGGTCTCCTGGCCCACCCGGGCGCCCGGACCAGGGGATATCGGCGAGGATGGGAGGGTGACCGGCAACCCCGCCGCCCCCGCGGCCACCTCCGTGAGTCCCCCCGCCGAGCAGCCCTACCAGGAGCTGGGGCTCACCGACGACGAGTACGCCCGGATCATCGCGACCCTCGGTCGCCGGCCCAGCGACGCCGAACTCGCGATGTACTCGGTGATGTGGAGCGAGCACTGCTCCTACAAGTCCTCCAAGGTGCATCTGCGGCAGTTCCGGGACACCCCGTTGACGGACCGGCTGCTGGTGGGCATGGGGGAGAACGCGGGCGTCGTCGACGTCGGCGAGGGGCTGGCGGTCACCTTCAAGATCGAGTCGCACAACCACCCCAGCTTCGTCGAGCCGTACCAGGGGGCCGCGACGGGTGTAGGCGGCATCGTCCGTGACATCCTGACCATGGGGGCCCGCCCGATCGGCGTGCTCGACCCGCTGCGCTTCGGCGAGGCCGACGCGGCGGACACCGCCCGGGTCCTGCCCGGGGTCGTCGCCGGCATCGGTGGCTACGGCAACTGCCTCGGCCTGCCCACCATCGGCGGCGAGGTCGTCTTCGACCCGACCTACGCGGGTAACCCGCTGGTCAACGCCCTGTGCGTCGGGGTCATGCCGGTCGATCGGGTGCAGACGTCGGCGGCGACCGGGGTCGGCAACGCCGTCGTCCTGCTCGGCGCCAAGACCGGCCGGGACGGCATCGGCGGCGTCTCGATACTGGCGTCGGCAACCTTCGACGAGGGCGGCGGCCCGGCCCGGCGACCCTCGGTGCAGGTCGGCGACCCGTTCACCGAGAAGATCCTGATCGAGACCTGCCTGGAGCTGTTCGACCGCAAGCTCGTCACCGGCATCCAGGATCTCGGCGGCGCCGGGCTGACCTGCGCGCTGACCGAGACCACCGCCGCGGGCATCGCCACCGGCCAGCCCGGCGGCATGGAGGTCGACCTCGACCTCGTGCCCCTGCGCGAGGCGTCGATGGCGGCGCACGAGGTCCTCGCGAGCGAGTCCCAGGAGCGCATGCTGGCGATCGTCACGCCCGAGGCGCTGCCCGAGGTTCTCGCCCTCGCCGAGCGCTGGGGTGTGCTCGCGACCAGGATCGGCACCGTCACCAACAGCGGTCGGCTGACCGTACGCTGGCACGGCGAGGTCGTCGTCGACGTTCCGCCCGGATCACTCGCCGACGATGGCCCGGTCTACGAGCGCCCCCTGCGCCGCCCGGTCGACTTCGACCTGGTCCGGGCGGACGCACCCACGCCCGCCCGGCTCGCCCGGCCACGGACCGGGCCGGAGCTGCGGGAGACCCTGCTGCGGCTGGTCGCCTCCCCGAACCTGTGCTCGCGGGCCTGGGTGACCGACCAGTACGACCGGTACGTGCAGGCGGGCACCGTGCTCGCCCAGCCGGAAGATGCGGGCGTGCTTCGGCTGTCGGCGGCCACCGGCCTGGGGATCGCGCTCGCCACCGACGGCAACGGACGGTACGCACGGCTCGACCCGTTCGCCGGCACCCAGCTCGCCCTGGCGGAGGCGTGCCGCAACGTGGCCGCCGCCGGATCGGTGCCGATCGCGGTGACGAACTGCCTGAACTTCGGCTCCCCAGAGGACCCCGAGGTGATGTGGCAGTTCGCCCAGGCGTGCGCGGGCCTCGCCGAGGGCTGCCGGCGGCTCGGCCTCCCGGTGACGGGCGGCAACGTCTCGTTCTACAACCAGACCGGCTCGACGCCGATCCATCCGACCCCGGTGATCGGGGTGCTCGGCCTGTTCGACGACGTCACGCGCCGGACGCCCATCGGCTTCGCCGAGGAGGGGGACGTCCTGATCCTGCTCGGCGAGACCGCCGACGAATTCGGCGGCTCGGAGTGGGCGTGGGTGACGCATCGCCATCTCGGCGGCGAGCCGCCGGCCGTCGACTTCGCCCGGGAGAAGCTACTCGGCGAGATCCTCGTCGCCGGTTCCCGCGACGGCATGCTCACCGCCGCGCACGACCTCTCCGACGGTGGGCTCGCCCAGGCGCTCGTCGAGTCGTGCCTGCGCGGCGGGCACGGCGCCCGGATCATCCTGCCGGCCGGATCGGACCCGTTCGTCGARCTGTTCAGCGAGTCGGCCGGCCGCGCCGTCGTCGCGGTGCCCCGCGCGGAGGAACTGCGCTTCACCGACATGTGCGAGGTGCGGGGCCTGCCGTGGCGGCGTGTCGGTGTCGTCGACGGGGACACCCTCGACGTACAGGACGCCTTCACCGTCGGCCTCGACGAGYTGCGCGCGGCGCACGAGGGAACGCTGCCGGCACTGTTCGGCCGGCTCACCTAGACACGAGTACGTCCGGATAAATCCGAGTAAGTCCCGGCGGGCGAGGCCGGTCAGGAGTGGCCGTAGGGCTCCGGTCCCGGGCCGTCCGCGGTCTCGCCCGCCCCGTTGTCGTCCACCGAACCCGGCGGATGGGCGGCCACACCCACCAGCTCGACGTCGATCGGCTCCAGGTCGGAGGGGTCCTCGTCGAACAGGACGGGTTCGGGATGCGCCGAAGGAGCCACCAGTGCCTCCGAGTGCGCCCCACAGCCGTGGTCRATCGACGTGACCCGGCCGTCGTCCGGTGCGAGCTCGTTGGCGCAGACGCCGAACATCCGGCCGAGCGCACCCGCGAGCCGCACGTGGAATCCGCAGGTCAGGCAGGATGCGGGCGCCACCTTCGCGATGGATGCGTCCGGGCCGGCGGGACCCGCGTACCAGCGTTCGACCGCCTCCTCCCGCCCGGTCACGGACAGCACCCGGGCCCGCCCCAGACCGAGCTCAAGGAAGACGTCGGTGTCGACGAACTCCTCGGCGTCCTCTGTGCGCAGCGCGAGCCGAGGATCGTCGATGGCGGTCGGCAGCAGGTCCCCGATCCCGACGTCGCCCGGCCGCAGCCGCTCCGACCAGGGGACCCACGGGGGCGCCAGCATGGCCCCGTCCCCGGGCATCAACACGACGTCGTCGACCGTCGCCTTGCGCACCCGCGCGGCCCGGGTAACGATCACTGTCCAGACCCAGCCGGGATAGGCCCGCGCCAGGCAGGCGAACCGGTGCAGGACGAGGCGGTCCCCCTCGCTCTCGACGCCGAGATGYGCACCGACCTCCGCCGCGGACCCCGCCTCCTCGACGGCAGCCTGCCGGGCCAGGTCGACGGCGGCCGCACAGGTCGGATCGGCCACGGGTTCCCGCCCGGACCGGACCGTCCTACGAACATCGGGAGCATCCACGGGAAGTATTCTCACCCACGAACCCATCCACCGCCCGACGTGGTCGTAGTGGCGCAGGTCCAGGACGGCGCCGCGCCGGTCCAGGACGGCGCCGGTCCAGGACGAGGACACTGGGCAGGGTGAACCTGGGCAGCACAGTGGTGAACAGCCTGCGCCGGCTGCGGGCGAGTGTGCGCGGCAATGACGCCGACCGGTCGGGGCTGTCGTCGCTGACGGAGCTGTCGTTCGTCAACGCCGCCGGGGACGCGCTGGTGACCGTCGCGTTGGCGGGTTCGCTGTTCTTCGCCGTCCCGTCCGGCGAGGCCCGGTCGAAGGTCGCCCTCTACCTACTGGTCACCATGGTGCCGTTCGCCCTGCTGGCGCCGGTCATCGGTCCACTGCTGGACCGGGTGGCCTACGGTCGGCGGACGGCGCTCGYCGCCATCTGCCTGGGCCGCGGGCTGCTGGCGTGGCAGCTCGCGGGGGCACTCGACGGGCTGGCCGTCTACCCCCTCGCGCTCGGCCTGYTCGTGCTCTCCCGCGGGTTCGGCGTCGCGCGCAGCGCCGTCATTCCCCGGGTGGCCCCGGCGGAACTCACGCTCGTCACGATCAAYTCACGGATCTCGCTGGTAAACATCGTCGCCGGGGCGGTCGTGGCACCCGTCGGGCTGGGCATCGCCAACATCCCTTTCGTCGGCTATCCCTGGGTGTTGCGAATCTGTGCCCTCGTCTACATGGCCGGGGTCCTACTGGCGTTCAACCTGCCCGGGCACGTCGACTCCGCCGCCGGTGAGCAGCCGCTGCGCGGCCCGCTTCCCTCAAGCGTGGCCCGGCGCGGCGTCGGGGCGCGGATCCGGGCGTTCCTCGGCACGCTGCCGGTGGCGCTGCGCGCCGCCCTGGTGCTACGCAGTCTGGTCGGCTTCCTGACGTTCTATCTGGCGTTCCTCCTGCGCACCAACGGCGGGAACAACCTGTGGCTGGGCGGGCTCGCGGTCTGCGCGGGCRCCGGCAGCGGCCTGGGAGTCTTCATCGGCGGCCGGCTCGGCCGGCGCCGTCCCGAGGGCATCCTCATGCTCGCGCTGGTGTTGGCGGCAGGGGGATGCCTCGGTGCGGCGATCACCTACACCAAGTTCACCTCGCTGGTCGCCGCGCTGCTGGCGTCCATGGCGGGGTCGATGGGGAAGCTGGCGCTGGACGCGATCATCCAGCGGGACATCCCGGAGACCACCCGCAACTCCGCGTTCGCCCGCTCTGAGACCGGTCTGCAGCTGGCCTGGGTCGCCGGCGGGGGCCTCGGACTGATCGAGATGCCCGGGACGGTCGGCTTCGCGGTGGCCGCGGCGGCGATGGGGATCACGTTGTTCGTGGAGGCCGGCGCGCTGCGTCGGTCCCGGCTGGCCGCCCRCACCCAGTTCCGCGCGGACACCCGCAACCGCCCACCCGCCCACAACGATCCGGACACAACGAAACCACTCGGTCACCCAGGGGTTCCCCCGCAGRCACCCATGCCCCCGCCGATACCGATGCCCACACCGACACCCATGCCCCCGTCGGCCCACGCGACCGCGTCAACGCCGCTGCCACCGGCCGACCCGTGGCGGCAGGCCCCACTCCCCATTCCGGCGACGCTCCAGGATCCGACCGGTCCGACCCGGCCTGACCGCCGACGAACGGCCCGCGGCCTCCGATGGCGGCGCCGGAACTGATCCGGCACGCCAGCGACGTGACCCGGGCCACCGTGCCCACCGGCCAGCGGCTGAAGGCCCTGACGGCGAGCGACGCCACCGCACGGGCGGCGATACCCTCCGACCGTGCGCACGCCCCACCTCCTCCGCCGTCTCCCGTTCCGGCGGCTCGCCGCGGCTCTCGCCGCCGCGGTCGTCGTCGGCCTCGGCCTGAGCGGCTGCGAGCGACCGACTCCCCTGGTGACCATGGAGTCCGGGGGACACTTCGTGCGGACGAACGCCGCGCAGTACGAGCGGGACGGAACGGTGATCCAGAAATCGGTATCACCGCCGCACATCACGGTCAGGCCCGGAAGCGCCATCAACATCGACGTGCCGACGTCGGTCGCCGACCGCGGCTACTTCCTCGTCCTGGGCAGGGAGCGGGTGACCGACAAGATCAGCGAGACGCACTACCGGTACGTTCCCGCCAAGAACACGCCTGCCCTGCTCGTGGTGTTCGCGCTTCCCGAGGCGGGCAGCTCCAGCGACCAGGCGTCGGGAAGCTGGCCGTTCCTGGTCACCTTCAAGCCCTGACCCGCCGCCGGCCACTCCGCCGCCGGCCACTCCGCCGCCGGACCGGAACCAACGACCCGCGCACACCAGCCCCCGAACGGGGATACACCGTGCGCGCRGCGTGCCACACCTCCCCACCGGGACCACGCAGCGTCGTCMGCGRTGCTAAGGTCCGGCAACAAGTCCGATTTGYACCCCATCGAAAATCCCGCGCTGTTACCCAGCCGTCCGGTGCGGTGGTGTTCGGGTGAATCGACCGACAGCATGCGACAACAGACGAGGACGTCCCCAGATCATGATCCGGACCTGATCGTGAGCCGTACCCTGATCGTGACCGCGGTGACCGCCGAAGCGGACGCGGTGTGTGCCGGCCTGATGGGCAGCTGGTCGAGCGGTCGGACCAGAACCCCCGTCGGACCGGGCAGCCTGGTGTCCCCCGAATGGGACCGCCAGCTTCTCACCACCTCCACCCTGGGCCCCTACGTGGGCCGGCGACGCGGACCGGTGACGGTGCTCGCGGCGGGCACCGGCGGCCCGGCCGCGGCGGCGGRCACCGCGGTGGCATTGTCGGTGGCGAGCGCGGCGGGGCAGCCGTTCAGCCTGGTGGTGGCGATGGGGATCGGCGGTGGGTTCCGCGGCTGGGCGGAGATCGGGGACATCGTCCTCGCCGATCGCATCGTCGCCGCCGACCTCGGCGCGGAGTCCGGCCTTGACGAGGAACCGCCCGCTCCGCCGATCGGCCGCATCAGCGAGATGGACCGCAATCTCGGGTTCCACAGCAACGGCGCGCCGGCACCCCGCGGCGGCCTCGCCCACTCGTCGAACCCCGCGGGGTCGTTCCTGAGCCTGGAGGATCTCGGGCTCGGTTCGTCCACGGTGGTCCCGGATCCGGACCTCGTCCACCGCCTGGGCACGGTGCTCGACGTCACCGGTCGGCGGATCGTCACGGGTAGCGTGATCAGCGTGTCGACGGTGACGGGCACCGAGCGTCGGGCCACGGCGCTGACCGAGCGGCTGGACCCGGTGGCGGAGTCGATGGAGGGGTACGCCGTCGGGGTGGCCGCCCGGGCCTTCGGCGTCCCGGTGGTGGAGATCCGTACCATCAGCAACACGGTCGGGCGCCGGGACCGGTCCGGCTGGAACCTGCCGGTCGCGCTGGCCAGCCTCCGCACGRCCGCCGCGGCACTCGTCACCCACCCGGACGGCCTGGTGAYGGCCGCACCGGTGGCCACCGCGAACGACGTCTCCACCACGATCCCGGCCGGGCACCCGGGTGCCCGCGGCCACCACGGGAACAGCGGCCACCACGGGACGGGAGAGCACTGAGATGGGTGCTGGCCGGGCGACCACCTCGAACCTTCCGGGTCCGCTCTCGCTCGCCATCTCGCCCTGCCCCAACGACACGTTCGCCTTCCACGCCCTCGCGCACGGACTCGTCCCGGGAGCACCCGAGGTGTCGGTGACCTTCGCCGACATCGACGTCCTCAACACCCGGGCCGCCGACGGGCGGGACGACCTCGTCAAGGTGTCCTACGCCGCCCTGCCGTGGCTGCTCACCGGGTATCAGCTGCTGACGGCGGGCGGGGCCCTGGGCCGCGGCTGCGGCCCACTCGTCCTCACCGCCGGGCGGTCGGACCTGCGCGGTGCCCGGGTCGCCATCCCCGGCACCCGCACCACGGCCTACCTGCTGTTCCGGCTGTGGGCGGCCGACGAGGGCGTGACGAACGTCGACGTGCTTCCCTTCGAGAAGATCATGCCCGCCGTCCGCGATGGCGCGTATGACGCGGGGCTCGTCATCCACGAGTCCCGCTTCACCTACCCGTCCTATGGACTGACGGCGCTCGTCGACCTTGGCGACTGGTGGGAGGGCCAGACCTCGCTGCCCATTCCGCTCGGCGCGATCCTCGCCCGCCGGGGGCTGGACGGTCCGGTGCTGTCCGCCGCGGTGCGGGCGAGYGTCGCCGCGGCCTTCGCCGATCCCGCCGCCAGCGCCGACTACGTCCTCGCCCACGCCCAGGAGATGACGCCCGACGTCGTCGACGCCCACATCCAGCTGTACGTCAACGAGTTCAGCCTCGACCTCGGCGACGAAGGGTTCGCCGCCGTCGAGGCCCTGCTCTCCCGCGCCGCCGACGCCGACCTCGTCCCCGTGCTTCCGCGGCCGCTGCGCTGAACCGCGAGCCCCCTCGGAGGGTCCTGATGGCAGGATGGAGACGTGAGTACCGATCAGATACCGGCTGTCGGCGTCGCGGAGCTACCGGTCGAGCTTTCCGCGGACGGTGCCCCGCTGATGGTGGACGTGCGGGAGCCCGACGAGTGRTCCGCCGGTCACATCGCCGGCGCGCTGCACATCCCGATGAGTGAACTGGTCGCCCGGCTCGACGAGGTTCCCCGGGAACGCGAGGTCGTCGTGGTGTGCCGCTCGGGCGGTAGGTCCGCCGCCGTCACCAACTACCTCAGGCAGGGCGGCTGGCAGGTCCGCAACCTRACTGACGGGATGCTCTCCTGGCAGGCGCACGGCCGCCCGATGGTGAGCGAGAGCGGCGCCGCGCCCACCGTCCGCTGAGAACCGCCGGCCGACCCCGCCGGGTCCGGGCCGACCCCGCCGGCTGCTCCGCATTTCTCGGATGATTCAGCGCCGCGGGCTTCCGGTCAGCCGCTCGGGGTCAGCCCCAGTGCCGGCTGGTTCGGGCACTTCTGGAGAACGGCGCGCATCGCGTCCGCCTCCGCCTGGACGACCCACAGGCGGTAACGGGCCTTCAATCCCACCTGGCGCGCGACGTAGGGGCACTGCTCCCCCGGGCTCGGCGGCAACCATTMGGCGGCGTCGTGATCGCTCTTGCGCTGATTCGTGGGACCGTCGACAGCCAGCAGGTTCTCCGGATCGTTGGCGAACTGGAGCCGTTCCCGAGCGGTCCAGTTGAGCGCGCCGGTCCGCCACGCATCCGCCAAGGGGAYGACGTGGTCGATCTGCACGCTGGCGGAGTTCCGTCCACGGTCGAAACGGATGATTCTGGTGGTGTACGGATCCCGGAGCTCGCCGGTCAGCACCGTGCAGCCGTCCGATCTGCGGATGGTGGTGCTGCGCAGATCTCGCCGCAGAATGTCGTTACGGGTGTCACACCCGTTGTCGTCGATGTCCGACCAGGCGGGCCCGAACTCGTCCCGGCGGTACCTGGGAGAGTTGTCCTCCGCTTTGATCGGAAGGGTGGCGAGCAGCTTCAGCGCCGAGCCGCTGGCGGTCGGGGCACCAACCTGGTTGGACGTTCCGGTCTGGTCGGAAAGGTCACTGCAACCGGTCAGGCCGCCGACGAGGACGAAAACGGCGAGGACGGCGAGGGCCGCGGCTCCGCCGGGTCGACCGGGCCGACCGGGTCCGTGACGATCTGGACCGACACCGCTTCTTCGCACCGGACTCCCCACCTCGACGGTTCGGAACCCGTGGGAAGTGCTCGCCCCGCTTCGGGTCCGTTCGGATCGAGGGTGACATTAACTGGAGATCGGCCCGCCGGGTTGGTCGGCCACCGTCAGGGGACGGGAACGCGGGCTCCCGCGCTCACCGGATTGTCGTGCAGCTCCAACTCCTGGGCCGTGGCGTCCCGTGGGATGTCGAAGACCATGGTGCCCGCTCTGAGGTCACCCGGGTTGATCGAATCCCACAGATCCTCGTTACTCAGCTGGAAGCGGGCGAGGAAATCGGCGCTGTGCCGGCCGCCGCCGCCGTCCCACAGAAACTGGGATGAGGTCACCAGCGTGCGGGTGGAGTCGCCGATGTTGCGCACGGTCACGTGGGCCAGGCAGAACTGGCCGTCCGTGTGCCGAGCGAGCAGTCCGTCACCGAGTTTGGTCTGCCCGCATCGGAAGGAATCCACGATGAACTCGAGCTGGCCATCCGTGACGGGGCGGTTCAGGCCGCTGGCCGGACCCGGTGCCGTGCTCGGACCGGTGGAGCGCGACGGGACGGTCGTGGCCGCCGACTGTTCCGCGGAACCATTTTGGCCGCTCTTTCCGGGCAGGCTGACCACGACCGCGATGGCGATCAGCGCGCCCAGGACGATGACGGCGATCCAGACGAGTCGCCTGCGATCGAGCCCGCGGGCCGGCGGCGGCTGGGCGAAGGACGGGTACGGCGCGCCGGGCTCGCCCGGTACCGGCCCGTGCCGATCGGGAGCCTGGCCGGACCACGGCCCCGGCGGCGCGCCGGGGACCTGCCCACCCATCCGCTCGCCCAGCTGGGCGGGCCGCGGGCCGGGGCGTCCCCTCGGGCTGTGCGCACCGGACTGCCCCGGTGGTGCCTGGCGTGGTTGTCCCGGTCCCTGGCCCGCCCGGGCGGCGGGAGCGCCCGCGTTCCAGTGGACCTGACGCGCGGGAGCCGAGGTCGCCGGGCCGATCCGGGTCGGGGCGGCGCGGGGCACCTCGCCGGTTCTGCTCAGGAGCTCCTCGGCCTGACCCATCGCCTCGCCGATGGCACCGGTACCGCGGGAGGGTGGCTGCGCGATGAGCCGCAGCAGCAGGTCCCGGGCGCTCGGCCGGTCGTCGGGATGCTTGGCCAGGGCCGCGCTGACCAGGCCGACCAGTGGCTGCGGCAGACCGCGCAGGTCCGGGGCGGACCCGACGATGCGCATGCCGAGGTCGATGTCCGTACCGTCGCCGAACGGGTGGCGGCCGGTACCAGCGTAGGCAATGAGGATGCCCCAGGCGAAGACGTCCGCCTCCGGACCGATGGGCTGGCCGTGCACCTGCTCGGGCGCCATCCACCCGGCGGAGCCGAAGCCCCATGCCGTGGGCTTCGCCTTCGCGCCCTCGAGGGCCTGCGCGATCCCGAAATCGATCACGCGTGGCCCGGACAGTGAGAGCATCACGTTGCTGGGCTTGAGATCCCGATGGACGAGGCCGGCGCTGTGGATCGCGGTGAGCGCCGTCGCGACCCCCACGGCCAGTCCGGTCAGGGTCGACGAGGTCAGCGGGCCCTTGTCGACCTGCATGTCCAGCCGGACGCCGTCGATGAACTCGGTGACGAGGTACGGCGCGGGCGCATTCGGATCCGCGTCCAGGACTTCGGCGGTGCAGAAGGGAGCAACCTTGCGTGCCGCTTCGACCTCGGCCCGGAACCGGCGGCGGAACTCCTCGTCGGCGGCCAGGTCCGGTCTGATGACCTTGATGGCAACCCGCCGTCCGGCCCGGTTCCTCGCCAGGTAGACCGTGCCCATGCCGCCGACCCCGAGCCGGCTGAGCAGAACGTAGGGGCCGACCGACCGGGGCTCGTGTGGATTGAGCGGATCACCTGGTTCGGAGCGGCCGGGACCCATGCGTGCGGCGTTGTCGGCCACGGTCAGCACCGCACGGCTGTGATCACGACCGCTGTCCACTGCTTGTCACACGAATGCCTCTCGAATCCCGATCCGACGCCTCGTTCCGACCGCCGATCCGTGCCCTCCGCCGATCAGCGGRGGTGGGACGGCCCTCGGCGATGCCACCGCGGCCGGCTGCGGGGCTGCTCATGGTTCGGTCTGGTCTACGTTCGCAGTCTGCCGCACTGCCAACGCTTCCAGTCGCACGCGGGCTCCCCGCCGACGGGACCGGTCGGCTCCCCGACAATGTGTTGCCGCCACGGCGCGCAGGCCGCGGCGGATGAGGCCCTAACCGAGGAGGCATCGTGAACCGATGCGTACCAGTGTGGCCAATCTGATGAAGGGCTCGATCTCGGCTCATGCCCGGATCCCGATTGATGTGGCTGGCTCGGCCGGTGTCGCTGATCTGATGGGAACAGCGGATTCGACAGCGGATTCGATGGATGCGGCTAGGGTGACCGTTGTGCTGGCGGAAACGTGACATCCGGTCCGTCCGAGCCCGGGCCACGCGGGGTGGACGGCCCCTGGCTGCTCTGCCCCTGGTGCGGTGGCCCGGTGCCACTGACCCACCTGGCGGCGTCCGACGAGGAACCGGGCGCCCAGGTCGCGGTGTGCACCGGGTGCGGCCGACGGGTCGGTTTCCTGCCGCCGGTCTAGACCTCCAACTCGTTGGCTACGGCGTGCACGACCTTGGCGACCCGCTGGGCGGTCCGCCGGTCGGGATACCGGCCGCGACGAAGGTCCCGCTGCACGTCGTCCAGCACCTTGATCATGTCTTCGACCATGCTGTGCAGCTCGTCCGGACTGCGCCGCGCGGCCTGGGCGGCCGCCTTGGCGACCGACGGCGGGGCGGTCAGCAGCCGGACCGACAGTGCCTGGTCGCCACGCCGCCCGGCGGCGACGCCGAACTCGACCCGGTCGCCGGGTTTCAGCCGGTCGACCCCGGCGGGCAGGGCGGCCTTGTGCACGAAGACGTCGCCGCCGTCGTCCCGGCTGAGAAAGCCGAAGCCCTTGTCGACGTCGAACCACTTGACTTTGCCGGTGGGCACGGGCGACCTCGTTCTGTGTAACGGCAGGACAACGCAACGGAAGATGAGTGATTCCCAGGCTATCCGTCGGCCGCACGTCGCGTGCGTCTTCGGTAGCGATCGGCTGTCGGGTGCGCCCATCTCCCTCCCGTGACAGTGGCCCGGCCCGCGTTCGGCAMCACATCCTCGTAGGCTGTCGTACGTGTCGGCGAAACCCTCGTCCCGGCAGGTCGGACCCGTGGCCGGCGGTGCGGTAAGCGAGGTCATGGCTCCGGTCGCAACCCCGCCGCCGGTGACCTGGGCGGATCGGCTGGTCCGGATCGGGGCCGTGCTCTTCGGAACCGGTCTGGTCGCCACGGCGGCGGCGGTGATCCCCTTCTTCCTGGGCGCCGAGAATCTGCCGACCTGGCTGAACGCCGTCGCCGGCGGCGGACTGACCATCGGGTTCGCCGTGGCGCTGGTGGGGGTGCTCGCCGCCGCCCGATCCCGGATTCCCGAGGAGAGCGATCCCGATCTCTACGTGAACAACCCACATCCGCCCGACCACGGGGCCCGCAGGGAGGCCGATCGTCCCGGGGACGCCGACCACCCCGGGGACGGCACCGGTTCACGGGCAGATCCTGTCACCCGTTCCCGGTAGTTCCTTGATCTCACGGCCGGGGGTGCGGACCCCCGCCGGGCCCACCGCGTCGCGGCGTCAGCCCGGCTGTCGTCGGCGCCGGGCCTCGTCGACCAGCCAGGGCGGGAAGTCGGCCAGCCGGGGGAGGACGACGTCGGCGCCGGCGGAGAGCAGATCGGCGGCCGAGCAGGGCCCGGTGGCGACCCCGACGGCGAGAGCACCGCCGTCGCGGGCGCCGACCATGTCGCCGACGTGGTCACCGACGAAGACGTCCACGCGGTGGGCGCGCAGGGCCTCGCCCTTCGTCTGCGCGAACCGGGCTCCCTCCACCACGTCGGCGGTGATGCCGATCCGGTCCAGACTCGCGCGGGCCAGCGCCGTGCTCTTCGCGGTGACGACCACTACCCGGCCGGCTAGCCGCCGCACCGCGGCCACCGCGGCCACCGCGGCCGGCATCGGCAGCGACGCCGGCAGCGCGTGGACCGCGTAGAGCTCGCGGTAGCGGGCCGCCACGGCCGCGACCTCGGCCAGCGGGAACCAGTGGGCGAGCTCCGTCTCCAGCGGCGGGCCGAGCCGGGCGACGACCGTCTCGGCGTCCACCGCCACCCCGGTCTCGGCGGACAGGACGGCGAAGGTCGCCCGGATGCCGTGCCGGGCATCCAACAGGGTCAGATCGAGATCGAACCCGACGACCGGGACGGATGCCCGCCAGAACGACACCAGCCGAGCTTAAGGGCCGATGTTCCCGGGAAGCCCRCATTATCCAAGATCGCCTACCGGATCTGTACGATCTGTACGCCCCGGGCGGGCGAGATCCGGCTCACTACGCCRCTCGACCGGTAGTGTCCGCGGGTGTGACCAGGGTTGTGGTGGATGTGATGCTCAAGCCGGAGATTCTCGACCCTCAGGGGCAGGCGGTGCTCGCCGCGCTGCCGCGCCTCGGCGTGAGTGGGATCGTCGGGGTCCGCCAGGGCAAGCGTTTCGAGCTGGAGCTGGAGGAGGGCACGGACCTCGACGGCGCGGTCCTGGCCCGGGTCGAGCACCTGGCCTCGACCCTGCTGGCCAATCCGGTGATCGAGGACTACGCGGTGCGCATCGAGGACGTCTCCACGCCGTCGGTGGGCAGCCCCGCCGGCTGAGCCTCTCCGCGCAGCCAGCCAACCAAGGCAGCGCCGAAGGCGCAACGCGGGGGGCTCGGGGCGGCTCGGCCCCCCGGCCAGCATGACGAAAGCCCCTGACGGCGCAGCACGCGCCGCCAGGGGCTTGCGTGGGCGAGGGGGGAGTTGAACCCCCACGTCCGCTAGGACACACGGACCTGAACCGTGCGCGTCTGCCATTCCGCCACTCGCCCGAGTGGGACTATCTCTTGACCAGACGACACGCTACCACGCCGGAGATGTCCTTCACGGAGGGGGGTCGGGCCCGTCGCGAACATGTCAAGCTGCCGAGCCGTGGGACGTCCGCGCCCGGGGGCATACGATCTCACAGACCGGGAGAAGGGAGGTCGAGCATGGGCGTGCTACAACGCTTCGAACGGCGCCTGGGCGGCCTCGTCGAGGGTGCGTTCGCGAAGGTGTTCAAGGGCGGAGTCGAGCCCGTCGAGATCGCCAGCGCGTTGGCCCGGGAAACCGACGATCGGCGGGCGGTCAGTTCGAACCGGGTGCTGGTGCCCAACGAGTTCGCCGTCGAGCTCGCCGGCGGCGACTTCGCCCGGCTCGCCCCCTACGACCGGGCGCTGTGCGACGAGCTCGCCGAGATGGTTCGCGAGCATGCGGCCGAGCAGCGTTACACCTTCGTCGGCCCGGTGTCCGTGCGGATGTCCGAGGCCACCGATCTCGATGTCGRCGTCTTCCGGGTCCGCAGCAGCGTGGCCGCCGCGGACCCGGGAGCGGTGACTGAACGGCGCGCACGCCCTCCCCGACCGGGCGCTCCCGGCACCCCGCACCTCGTCATTACCACGAAGGCCCCGGGAGGGCCCGCGGGCGGAGGGGAACGGGAGTATCCCTTGGACGCCGAGACGACCGTGATCGGCCGCAGCGTCGAGTGCGACATCCGCCTGAACGACACCGGTGTGTCTCGTCGCCACGGCGAGATACGCCGGCTTCCCGACGGGCAGTTCCTCTACGTCGACGCCGGGTCCACCAACGGCAGCCTGGTCAACGGTCGCGCGGCGACGCAGGTCAAGTTGGTCAACGGGGACAAGATCGAGCTCGGTACCGCGACGATCGTCTTCCGTCGCGAGGACGGGCGGGGGAATGGTCCGGCGCGCGTGGGCGCCCGTGGAACACCTCCGCCGGCCCAGGCCGGGGGCCGGGAGACCATCCCGCCGGACCGCCGTCCCACGCCCGCGCCGGACGACCCGTACCGGCGCGGCTCGTCGCCACACGCCGGCCGTGTCGACCCGTACGCCGATCGTGATCGGCGCGGTGGGCCGGGGTACCGGGACGATTCATACCAGAACCGGAGGGACCCGTACCGGGACCGGACACCGGAACGGGATCACGGCTACGACCAGCCGCGCGACCACGGTGGTCGTGACCCCTATCACCGTGACCCCCGTGACGGGCGTGAGGGACGAGCCGACGCTCCTCGGCGAGCCGACGCTCCTCGGCGAGCCGACGCTCCTCGGCGAGCCGACGCTCCTCGGCGAACCGACGCTCCTCGGCGAGCCGACGCTCCTCGGCGAGCCGACCCCTACCGCGAGCCGAGCAACCCCGGCCGCCGGCCCGGCTCCGGTTCGCCGCCCGATGGRCTCGAACCCCTCGACGACGTGTAYGACGCCGACACGGAGCTCCCCGRCCGCGCCGCCGCGGAGCCTCCCGGCGGGGATGGTCGACGTGGCCGGCCCAGATCGGCTCGAGGCTGGTAGCGCCCGATGGACCCCACTGAACCCAGCGAACTCGTACTGCTGGTTGTCAAGATCGGATTCCTTGCCCTCCTCTGGGGATTCGTTCTGGTCGCCGTGCGCGCCGTCCGGCTGGACATGTTCGGCCCCACCAAGCGTCAGYAGCGGCGCGAGCCGCCCCCCCTGGTCCGGCCGACGCCGCCGCGCACTCCACCCCAACCTCCACGCAAGCCACAGACACCTAGCAAACTCGTGGTGACCAAAGGCCCCTTGACCGGCACAACGATCCCGCTAGGAACGGCACCTGTCACCATCGGACGGGCACAGGACTCGACTCTGGTCCTCGAGGATGACTTCGCATCCGGGCGGCATGCGAGACTCGTGCCCCACGACGGGCAGTGGTTCGTGGAGGACCTGGGCTCGACCAATGGCACATTCCTCAACCGTACGAAGGTGACCAGTCCCATGCCGGTACCTCTCGGCGCGCCGGTCAGGATCGGGAAGACGGTCCTGGAGCTCCACCGGTGAGCCTCAGGCTTCACTTCGCCGTCCGCTCGGATGTCGGGCACGTACGGGAAGGAAACGAAGATTCAGCCTATGCCGGGCTCCGCCTGCTGGCGGTGGCCGACGGCATGGGTGGTCATGCCGCGGGGGAGGTCGCCAGCTCAACGGTGATCTCCCGCCTGGCGGATCTCGACGACGCGATCGACAGCGACGATCTCGTGACGGAGCTGAACGAGGCCGTCCGGGACGCCAATCGGCAGCTGCGCGAGATGTCGCTGGAGAACAGCGCGCTGGACGGCATGGGCACCACGGTGACCGCCGTGCTCTCCTCCGGTGACATGCTCGGGGTGCTGCACGTCGGCGATTCCCGGGCCTACCTGCTGCGCGACGGCGTCCTCAGCCAGGTCACCCACGATCACACCCTGGTGCAGGATCTCGTGGACCAGGGTCGGATCACCCCCGAGCAGGCGAACACCCATCCGCAGCGCTCGCTGCTGATGCGGGCGCTCGACGGTCGGGAGGTCGAGCCCGATCTCTCCGTGCGCCAGGCGATCGCGGGAGACCGCTACTTGCTGTGCACCGACGGCCTGTCGGGGGTGGTGAGCGAGGAGACAATCCTCGAGACGCTGCTGCTRCCCACCCCGCAGGAGGCGGTCGACCAGCTGGTCGACCTGGCCCTCAAGGGCGGCGGCCCGGACAACATCACCGTCGTGGTCGCCGACATCGAGGAGGACCACGGCGAGGCGGAGCCCTATCCCCTCGTAGCCGGCGCGGCGGCCGAGAAGCGGGCGGTTCCCGGCGCGTCGCCGGCCCGCAGCGGGCCGAATCCCCAGTACCCCGACCACGAGTCCGCGGCGGCGAAGGCGGCCCGTATCGGTCGGCCGGGCTTCCACCGGCGGGACCGCCAGGCGCAGGCCAGCGATCGGGGCGACGACGACGGCGACGACTCCGACCCGGAAGGATCCGGGGGACGGCGCTCCGGGCGGCGGGTCCTGTTCGTCTCCACCGTGGTGTTCGTGCTCATCGCGGCCGGTGCCGCGGCCGGGTGGACCTACGTGCGCGGGCAGTACTATGTCGGCGTCGACGACGAACACGTCGCCCTCTTCCAGGGAGTGAAGGGCATTCCGCTGTCCTCGGTGGTACTCCCCCGCCGTCAGCCACTGTCGGAGGTTGCGGAGCCCGATCAGGCGGAGCTCCGACGAGGCATCCGCGCCGGCAGCCGCGACGATGCGGAAAAGATCATCTCGCGCCTACGGACCCCGGCCACGCCCTCCGTACGCCCGAGTCCGAGTCCGACCGACCGTTCCAAGGTGCCGTCGGGCACCTCGGGCTCCTCCCTCCTGTCCACCGCCCTGTGCCAG
>NZ_MRUJ01000121.1:0-1643 GCF_002099325.1 Frankia sp. KB5
TCCAGGCCGCGGTGCGCCAGCGCCTCCAGGGTCAGCGCCGTGTCGTTCAGAGTGCCCAGGCCCGCGGCGGTCACGACGAGCACCGGCGCCCGCAGCACCCGGGCGAGGTCGGCGAGGGTGGCGCCGCCCGCGTCGTAGCGGACCAGCAGGCCGCCGGCGCCCTCGACGAGGACGAGATCGCGGCTGTCGGCGAGGGTGCCGATCCGGGCGGCGAGCTCGTCGAGGTCGACGGCCCGGTGCCCGGACCTGCGGGCGGCGGTGGCCGGAGCGAGCGGGTCGGGGTAGCGGGCCAGCTCGTGGACGTCGGTGATCCCGGTCAGATCGCGGACGAGGTCGACGTCACCCAACTCGCCGGGGCCGACACCGGTCTGGGCCGGTTTCACCACCGCGACCGCGTGGTGTCGGTCGTGCGCGAGCGCGCCGATCGCGGCCGTCACCACCGTCTTGCCGACCCCGGTGCCGGTCCCGGTCACCACCAGGGCTGTCATCGGGCCAGGGCTGTCATCGGGCCAGGGCTGTCATCGGGCCAGGGCTGTCATCGGGCCAGGACTGTCATCGGGCCAGGACCCCGGCGGCGGCCAGCGCGTCGGTGACGATCGCGAGGTCGGCATCGGTGAGATSGGCCCGGGCGGCGAGRCGCAGCCGGCTGGTCCMKACCGGCACCGTCGGTGGCCGGAAGCAGCCGACGGCCASCCCGTGCCCGCGGCAGGTCGTCGCGGCCGCGATCGCGGGTTCGGGATCCCCAATGATCACTGAAAYGACGGCCCCGGCGGGATCCGGCGCGCCGGTCAGGCCGGCGAGCTGACGGGCCCGGCGCCGGACGGTGCCGGGCAGCTCCGGGTGGGCCCCCAGAAACTCCAGGGCGGCCAGCGCGCTGCCCACGTTCGCCGGGGCGAGGCCGGTATCGAAGATGAAGCTGCGGGCGGTGTCGATGAGGTGATCGCGCACGGCCGCCTCGCCCAGCACCGCGCCGCCCTGGCCGCCCAGCGCCTTGGACAGGGTGGCCGTCGCCACCACGTCCGGCTCCCCGGCAAGGCCCGTGGCGGCGAGTGCCCCCCGACCGGCGGGCCCGACCACCCCGAGCGCATGGGCCTCGTCGACGACCAGGACCGCTCCGTGGGCCCGGGCGGCCTCGTGCAGTTCGGTCAGCGGGGCGAGATCGCCGTCCGCGGAGAACACCGACTCGGTCACGACGAGTGCCCGCCGCCAGGGGCGTCCGGCGAGGGCCGCCGCGACCGCGGCCACATCGGCATGCGGTGTCACGACGACGTCCGCCCGGGACAGCCGGCAGGCGTCCACGATCGAGGCGTGGTTCAGCGCGTCCGAGACGACCAGGTCGCCGGGGCCGGCCAGGGCGGTGACCACCGCGAGGTTCGCCGTGTAGCCGGAGGAGAAGACCAGGGCCGAGGCGAATCCGGCGTGCGCGGCGAGCGCGTTCTCCAGCTCCCCGTGCAACGTGGTCGTCCCGGTCATGAGCCGACTCCCGGTGGCCCCGGCACCCCAGGCGCGCAGGGCGCGGATCCCGCCGCCGACGACCGCCGGATGACGGCCGAGCCCGAGGTAGTCGTTGCCCGCGAGATCGATGAGCACGCTTGCGCCCGGTTTGTCCGGGCCGCCCCGCGGGCGTAGCTCGCGGCGCAGCC
>NZ_MRUJ01000122.1:0-38868 GCF_002099325.1 Frankia sp. KB5
GGGCCCGTCAGCTCGCCGGCCTGACCGGCGCGCCGGATCCCGCCGGGGCCGTCGTTTCAGTGATCATTGGGGATCCCGAACCCGCGATCGCGGCCACATCGGCATGCGGTGTCACGACGACGTCCGCCCGGGACAGCCGGCAGGCGTCCACGATCGAGGCGTGGTTCAGCGCGTCCGAGACGACCAGGTCGCCGGGGCCGGCCAGGGCGGTGACCACCGCGAGGTTCGCCGTGTAGCCGGAGGAGAAGACCAGGGCCGAGGCGAATCCGGCGTGCGCGGCGAGCGCGTTCTCCAGCTCCCCGTGCAACGTGGTCGTCCCGGTCATGAGCCGACTCCCGGTGGCCCCGGCACCCCAGGCGCGCAGGGCGCGGATCCCGCCGCCGACGACCGCCGGATGACGGCCGAGCCCGAGGTAGTCGTTGCCCGCGAGATCGATGAGCACGCTTGCGCCCGGTTTGTCCGGGCCGCCCCGCGGGCGTAGCTCGCGGCGCAGCCCGGCGGCGGCCCGGGCCCGGGCGTGGTCCGCGAGCCAGGCGAGCGGCGCGGCAGCCTCGACGTCATCGACGGTCACGACGGCCAGCGTACGGGTATCGGCCACTGTGATGGGGTGCCCGCCACCTCACGAACCCGGCCGGTCTGGCAGTCTGCGAGCCGTGGGAACCCTCGCCGACATGCTGCGCGCGAGCACGGATCTCAGCGACGACGACATCGACCACCTGCACGCGCTCGTCGCGGACTGGGCTCTGCTCGCCGACCTCTCCTTCGCTGATCTGTTGCTGCTCGTGCCTGTCCGCTCCGGCTCGGGGGCCAGCCGGGGCGGCCACGCCAGCGGAGCCGAATTCCTCGTCGTGGCCCAGGTCCGTCCCACCACCGGTCCGACCGCCTACCACAACGACGAGGTCGGCAGCGTCGTGATCAATCGCTGGGTGGTCCAGAACGCCTGGCGGGAACACCGGATCGCGCGGGAGGGCGAGCCCGAGTGGGACGGTGGGGTCCCGGTGCGGACGGAGGCGATCCCGGTCCGGCGGGGTGACGAGGTGATCGCCGTCCTTGCCCGGGACACCAACCTCGCGACCACCCGGACGCCGAGCGCGCTGGAGTCGGCTTATCTGYAGGGTGCCAACAACCTGGCCCTGATGATCGCCGAGGGCGCCTTTCCGTTCCGCGGCAGCTCGGCGGAGCTTCCCGAGTCCCCCCGGGTGGGCGACGGCATGATGCGGCTCGACGGCGCCGGGAAGGTGATCTTCGCGAGTCCGAACGCGCTCTCGGCGTACCGCCGGCTCGGCTACACCGGCAATGTCACGGGCGAGGACCTCCGCTCCGTGCACCGGGCGCTGAACCTGTCCGCCACGACCCCGGCGGTCTGGCACGCGCTCGGCCGGCGCCGGCCGGTGGAGGTGGAAGCCGCGGTCGGGAGCACGGTGGTACTTCTGCGGGCGATCCCGCTCTTCCCCGGGGCGACCCGGGAGGTGCTGGTGCTCGTCCGGGACGTCTCCGAACTGCGTCGCCGCGAGGCGCTGCTACTGAGTAAGGACGCGACGATCCGTGAGATTCATCACAGGGTCAAGAACAATCTACAGACCGTAGCTGCCCTGCTGCGGTTGCAGATGCGGCGGACGAGGGTCGACGAGGCGCRCTCGGCGCTGCGGGAGTCGGTGCGCCGGGTCACCTCGATCGCGGTCGTGCACGAGACGCTGTCCCAGAGTCTGGGGGAGAGCGTGCCGTTCGACGAGATCGCCGACCAGATCACCTCGGTCACGGTGGATCTGGCCTCCACCGGGGCCCGGGCGAACACCCGCCGGACCGGGTCGTTCGGGCGGCTTCCCGGCGAACTCGCCACCCCGTTGGCTCTTGTGCTTTCCGAACTTCTGCAGAATGCTGTAGAACATGCGTTCGACGGTTCGGCGGGTTCCATCGAGATCCGGGTCAGCCGCCTGGCGGACCGGCTTGACGTGGTCGTGGCCGACGACGGTGCCGGGCTGCCCGAGGACTTCCAGCTCGAGCACTCGCCAAGGCTGGGGCTGCAGATCGTCCGCCAGCTGGTGCTGGGCGAGATGCACGGCACCATCCGGCTCCAGGCCGGTCCAGAGCACGGGACGGAGGCGCTCCTGTCGATCCCGCTTTCTGAAAGTTGAGTGTTTAGGGTGCCCGGGAGGGGGTATCCCCCAGGATGTGTCCCTCGTCCATGGCCGTCGTGCCGATGTGGCGTGCTCGTGGGGGGCCGGATCGGGACCGTCCCGGGCGGTGGTTCGCCTGAGCGGGCCCGATCTCCGGAAGGTGTGGTCGGGGGCGGAAAACATTACGGCCGTCCCGTCCGCGTCGCGCCRCATTGCTGCGGCGGACGCGCGGACAGAACGGCCGATGCTGCTGCCAGCCACCCCTGCGCCGCGGTACGGGTTGTGGCATGACCTCATGCGGCGACCACTGCGGTCCGCCGGTGGATCCGGTGGTGCCGGTTCCGGCGGGCAGGGTCTGCCGCGAGCGGGTGTTGTTGTTCGGACCCGGGACGTGGTRCCGGTTCCTCGGGTGCTGTCGGCCCGCCGTCGGGGACGGTCCTGCGGTCAGGCGGTTCGAACCCGGAGTCGGACCTGGCGCTTGAGCGCCCGGCGTTCGTCCTCGCTCATCCCGCCCCAGACACCGGAGTCCTGCCCGGTGTCCAGTGCCCAGTTGAGGCAGTCACTCGTGACTGCGCACCGCGCGCAAACGGCCTTTGCCTCTTCGACCTGGCGTTCCGCCGGACCGGTTGTACCGATCGGGAAGAAGAGCTCGGGATCCTCGTCACGGCAGAGCGCTCTGTGGCGCCAGTCCATGCGTACAACTCCCTCTCTCGTCTCGGGCCACACTGCACATGAGACGCTTTGTGAGCCGCTACGGTTGTGCCGAGGTGAAAAATAAATTGAGCAGGATGTCTGCTCGGCCTCGACGGCGGCCGTAGAGCGGGTTGCCGGGTGTCGGTAAGCCCGGGTGCACGTGCATCCACCTCGGACATTCGCCACCCTCCCACCCGAACAGGCAGCGGCGCAAGAACCTGCAAGCCTCTTCACAGCCTGGCTGGCCTGCACTTGTCCGGCAAGGACACAGACGGACCACGGGGGGCGACCGTCTCCCTGGATGGCCGAAGTGCCACGGGAGTCCCGATTGCCAGGGGATGTTACGCTCCGTTGCATCGATCGTCACCGGTGCGGCCRGTGGGCGGCCCGGATCCTCGGCGATCAAGCCGCCGGTGTCATGCCAGTCGGTCATGGATCCGTTCTGTGGTGCCTGAGGGCTGCCTGAGGGCTGCTCCGGCGCCGGTGCGCGCCGTCATCCCGGCCCGATCTAACCCGCTCGCGTCGCCGGAGATGGCAGGGTTGGGGCATGGAGGTTCTCGGTCATCGTGGCAGCAGGGTTCCCGGCCCGGAGAACACGGTCGAGGCGGTGGATGCCGCGTTGCGGGTGGGCGCCGACGGTGTCGAGGTCGACGTGCGGCGCAGCGCGGACGGCGACCTGGTCTGCGTGCACGACGCGCGGCTGTCCCGTCCCGCCGGCCGGGCCGTGGTCCGGCAGACCACGGTGGCGCTGCGGGCCCGGGGCATCCCTCTGCTCGATGAGATCCTCGACGTGTGGGATGGCCGCGGTCGGCTCATCTGTGAGATCAAGAACCAGCCCGGGCAGCCGGACTTCGACGCCCCCCGGGAGCAGACCGCGCGCCGGCTCGCCGAGACGCTGCGTGCCCGGGGATGGACCGGCCGGCGGCCGGACGCCGCCGACCTTGACGCCGGTGCCGGCGGCATCACGGTGTCGTCGTTCGACTGGTTCGCCATCGAGGCGGTGCGTGACGCCGACCTCGCGGTCACGACGGCGTTCCTCACCATGCCCCGGATGTCGGTGAGCGGCGGCCTCKCCTACGCACGGTCGGCGGGCCACACCGAACTGCATGTGCACACCAGCGCGGTGCTCGGCACCTCCGACGCGGCGGGACGGGCGCGCGAAGCCGGCATCCGGTTGATCACCTGGACGGTGACCAGCGTCGAGGACGCCCGGCGGATCCGCGACGCGGGCGTCACCGGGGCGATCTGCGACGACCCCATGGAGATCCACCAGGCGCTGTCCCGGCCGGACGGGACCCCCACCACGGCGCTCGACGCCTGAGCGGCCACTCTCCTGGGCGGGCAGCCGTCAGGCGACGACGCGCAGCGCGTGCGGCTGGTGGGTCAGCAGCACCTCGGAGAACATCCCGAGATACTCGCCGTCCAYCTGCACCGGCAGGGGCGTATCCGTGGAGAAGCGGATCGACGACGTGTTGTGGCGGCGCACCACGTTGCGACCGCGCGGACCCTCGCCGTCGGTGAGTATCCGCGAGGCGGCCCGCAGCACGCTGGGCAACCGTACCCGCCGCAGCGCGAGGAGGTCCAGACCGGTGTCGAAGGACGCGTCCGGGCAGGCGAGGACGGGACGGGAGTTGAGGTAGGTCCATGGGCGGGTGTTGCAGACGATGCAGAAGGCGATGTGCTCCTCGGCCCGCCCGCCCGCCGGGTCGGTGGTCCCGGGGGCGGGGGCCGAGCCGGCGTCGGCGGTCGTCAGGGTGATGGGCGAACCGCGGCGGTCGGTGCCGTGGAGGATCTGACCCGCCGCGGTCCGCAGGAACAGGCCGGCGGTGTTGCGCCTGCCCTTGCCACGCTTCTCCTCGACCCGCGCGACGACCCGGGCATCCAGGCCGATACCGAAACAGAACGTGAACCAGCGCCGTTCGTCGCCGTACTGAGCCCGGCCGAGGCTGATCCGCCGGGTGCGGCCCTCGCGGAGCGCGCTCAGCAGCTCGCCGGTCGCCTCCACCGGTGACGCGGAGTAGCCTAGCGCGCGAGCGAAGACGTTGGTGCTGCCACCCGGGACCACGGCGAACGCTGGGCCGCCCGGTACCGGACCGTTCTGGAGCAGTCCGTTGATGATCTCGTTGACGGTACCGTCCCCACCGAGCGCAAGCACCACGTCGACGCCGAGTTCGGCCGCTCTGGCCCCCAGCTCCACCCCGTGCCCCCGCCCCTYGGTGACCACAGTCTCCAGAGCGAGGTCCGCGGCGAGCGCGCTGGCGAGGACGTCACGAACACGTTCGGTCGTAGCAGTGGCGACGGGGTTGACGACCAACAGCCCTCGCATGCCTCCACCGTAGTCCGCCCGGTCATCCGGGTCGCCGGCTGGGAAAACTCTCACACCGGTGGAATCCGGCGGGCACCTCGCGAAGTGCGACGGGTGATGGCGCGGTGGACACCGTCCGGAGGGTCCCCGGGGGCACCGGTCGACGGCCCCGGGAACGTAGTGTCAGGGATATGGGATCCACGAGTCATCCCGATCAGCCGGCGGCCGGCCGCTTCGGCACGCTGCGGCAGGCTGCTCGCGCGGCGTCCGTGCCCACTCGGGTGGCGTCCGTCCTGCTCGCCATCGAGGCGCTGACCCTGCTGGCCCTCGGAATCCTGCAGGTGCTGCGCGGCTTCGGGCCGGACATCGACGACGTGGGTCGTGCCGAGAGCGGTGGGGTGCTCGCCATCGTCGGCGGGCTCGGTGTGGCGGTCCTCGCGGGGGGCGTGCTGCGCAACGGCGCATCCTTCCGCTCGCCCACCTTGGTCGTGCAGATCCTGTGCCTGCCGGTGGCGTGGGGGCTGGTGCAGTCCGGCCGCTACGGCTACGGCATCCCGCTGCTCGTCGTGCCCCTTGTCATCGTCGTCGCGTTGCTGCTGGCCGGTGGGCTCGGGCCGGTGGTCCCGCCTCGGCGCGGCGGCGGGACCGGGTGACGAATCCGCTCAGCCGTCCTCGAGCAGGCCGCGCCGCAGCTGGGCCAGGGTCCGGGCCAGGAGCCGGGAAACGTGCATCTGGGAGATGCCGAGCTCGGTCGCGATCTGGGACTGGGTCATGTTGCCGAAGAACCGCAGCAGCAGGATGCGCTTCTCCCGCGGAGGGAGCTTCTCCAACAGCGGCTTGAGGGACTCGCGGTACTCGACGCCCTCCAGGGACTCGTCCTGGACGCCGAGGGTGTCCGCGACGGCGGGCGCCTCGTCGTCGCCGGAGTCCGGCGCGTCGAGGGAGACCGCCGAGTAGGCGTTCGCCGACTCCAGCCCCTCGAGGACGTCATCTTCGCTCATCTGCAGATGCCGGGCGATCTCGCTCACCGTGGGGGAGCGGCCCAGCGTCTGGGAGAGCTCGGAGGTCGCCTTCGTCAGGGAGAGTTTGAGCTCCTGAAGGCGGCGGGGGACCCGGATGGCCCAGCCCTTGTCCCGGAAGTGCCGCTTGATCTCACCGACAATGGTCGGGGTGGCGTAGGTCGAGAACTCCACCCCACGTTCCGGATCGAACCGGTCCACCGATTTGWTCAATCCGATGGTGGCCACCTGGACGAGGTCGTCGAGCGGCTCGCCCCGGTTACGGAAGCGGCGGGCGARGTACTCCACCAGCGGTAGGTGCATCCGGACGAGCTGATCGCGGACGGCGGAGCGTTCGGGATCGTCCTCGGGTAGCTCGGCGAGGCGGACGAACAGCGTGCGGGCCAGGGCCCGGTCGGGCGAGTGCGCGCGCTCGGGCCGATCGCTCTCCCCGTCGATCGCCGGACCGTCCACCGCCGGGTTCGGTGGCGCCTGGGTCGTCACCTCGGGGCCGAGATCGCTGTCGATCCCCGGCTGGTCGTCGAGCCCGGATCCCCGTTGGCTCAACGCCGCTACCGGGTCCACCGTGGACACCGGGTCGCGATCGGCTACGTCGTGATCGGCTACGTCGTGATCAGGTACCGTGCGCGGTGGGGTCGGCGTCCTCCCGGTCGACGTCACGACGTACCTACCGTGTCGCCCAGTGGAGTCTCTCTGGACGCGCCCGACCCTCGGACGTGGCCGGCCGGAGGCCCGCCGAGGTCGGCGCGCACGCCCCTGCGTTTCTRCAGGGCGATGCTCACCCGCGACCCTGGGCCCGTCGAGGTCTGCACGTCGCCCGCCAGCGCCTTGAGCACGGTCCAGGCGAAGGTGTCCTCGGAGGGCTGCTCGCCGTCCAGGCTCTCGACCGTCACCAGGACGTGCATCACCCCCGGCGAGAGGGTGAACGTGCAGTCCAGCGAGGAACCCGGCACGGCCGAGACGAGCAGCAGGGCGCACGCCTCGTCCACGGCGATCCGGAGATCCTCGATGTCGTCGAGAGTGAAGTCGAGGCGGGCCGCCAGCGAGGCCGTCGCCGTGCGCAGGACGGTGAGGTAGGCGCTCGCGGCGGGCAGGGTGAGCGCAACCACGTCGCGTAGGCCGCCCGAGTGGGCGGTTTGGCTGTCGATGGTGTCGGAGCTCTCCGCGCCGCCGGTCGAAGGCGTCGGATCCACGTTCCTACCCCCAAAGAGCCTGCGTCGCGCGAGGACGGCGCCTCGCGGGTGTCCTGCCGACCAAGGTCGATTAGATAATGATATTGTCGGCGGTTCCTCTCCCACCCGTCGACGGGTCGAGTATTCCGCTCCCGACCATGACGTCCCGCATGGGCGGACGGTTTCCGCTCCGTCGGCGGCCGGGCGGCGGCCACCGACTCCACCGTACCCAGCCGCCGCTGGGTACCGCAGGTCGGGTGATCGTAAGCTGTTGCATCCGGCCTGTCTGGCCGTCGTCGGCTTAGGCGGTCGTCGGCTCAGGCGGTGCCGGCCGCGGCGCTGCCGGTCCCGACGCCGGCCAGGGTGGTGATGGCGTCGGCGTCCATGCGCCAGGTCGTCCAGCCCTCGATCGGCCCCGCGCCGAGGGAGCGGTAGAACGCCTGCGCCGGGGCGTTCCAGTCCAGTACGGCCCATTCCATGCGCCGGTAGCCGCGGTCGGCGCAGATCGTCGCGAGGGTGGTGAGCAGGGCCTGCCCGTAGCCACGGCGGCGGTGGTTCGGCCGGACGAACAGATCGACGAGGTACATCCCGGTCTGGCCGGTCCAGGTGGAGAAGGTCGGGTGCCAGAGCGCGAAGCCGACGACCTGTGGTGGGGCGGCGACCTGTGGTGGAGTGGGGTCGCCGGCAAGGTGGTCTGTGGTGGCCACCAGACAGTGCGCGGCTGGCACCGGTCCGAACAGGGCCGTGTCGAGATCGGCGGGCGTCATGGCGACGGYGGCCGGCTCCTTCTCGTACGCGGCGAGTTCGGTGACCAGGCGGTGGACGACCTCGACGTCTCCGGGGCCGGCCACCCGGATCACCGGATGTCCCCGGCGGCGCTCGCCGAGCGGAGCTCGGCGTACAGGGCCCGGCAGGCGCGATAGTCGGGCAGCAGGCCAGCCGCCTCCGCCTCCTTGAGCGACGGCGCCGCGGTGTCCTTGTCGGACAGCAACGGCGCGAGATCGTCGGGCCAGGGCAGCGCGAGATCGGGATCGAGTGGGTGGACCCCGTACTCGCGCCCGGGGGTATACGGAGTCGAGCACAGGTAGGAGATCGCGGCGTCGTCGGTGAGCGCCATGAAGGCATGCCCGAGACCCTCCGCGACATACAGGCCCCGCCGGTCGACGTCGTCGAGGACGACCGCCGCGAACGTCCCGTAGGTCGGTGAGCCGACCCTGATGTCGACGACGCAGTCCAGCACCCGGCCGTGCACGCACGTCACGTACTTCGCCTGGCTGGGGGGGACCTGCGCGTAGTGCACCCCGCGCAGCGTGCCGGCCCGGCTCACGCTGTGGTTGGCCTGCGACAGGGTGAGCGGATGCCCCACCGCCTCGGCGAGAGCGTCCGAGCGGAACCACTCCAGGAAGGTCCCGCGGCTGTCGGAGTGCTGGCGCGGGGTGAACACCCAGGCGTCCGGAACCGATAGTTCGCTGATCTCCACGTGTGCGAAGGTACCGGTTCGGTCCCGCGCCTCCCAGGACGCCGGACCACGCGTCGGACCCGGGCCGGCCCCGGACTCCGGTMGTGACGGAGGGGCCGCTGCGAAGCAGGTGACAAATTCCACCCGTTTCTCCCGCTCCTTGGTGTCGGTGAACGAGGACATAGCGATGTCGTAACAACCGGACAYGGGCCATGGCGGAACCGAATTGAAGGCGATCCGGGCGCGTTGCACCCTCGCCCGCCAGGAGGCCGGCGGGCGACCTGGCCAGGTCGATATCCATGCTGACGATGGTTCTTCCGTCGGTGTCGACGAATTCGTTCAGCGCGTACGAACTGTCGGTCGCCATACCGTCAGAACTGTTGGTCGTCACACCGTCGGAGTGCCCTTGTCGTGCACCTCCTTGGGCAGCTGACCAGGGACGGAGCCGTCGACGGAGGATGCCGGTGATCGCCGTCGCCGGGGCACTGGAGTCGTCGTTCCGGTTACCGACGGCAATCATCAGGAGTGCTACCGTCATTGCCGGAATGGGCATCGCCCGAGTACGACGGAAAGCGCCGCTGTGCACGGATTACCTTTTGGGCCCGGGCGGGCGTGTCGGTGGGTTGCCGGTAGCCGGGGGAGACCCCCGCTTCTGATCACGTGATGCTTCCCTCGGGCGTCGGCATCCTCTCCGTGGCGGTATGTTTCGTTTCCGTTGCCGATACGTTCGTTGTCGGTTCGCCGTCGGCGAAGCGCCGTCGGGAGCAGGGGCGGCCRCGCGTGCCATATTGGAAGCAACCCCGGGCAACACCCGGTCGATCGCCCGCCTTACACGATGAGGCGGTACCGCTCAGGCTTGTTCTTCCGCGAAACACGCACCGCACGGGAGTATGAGCACGTTGTAGCCGCAGCCCAGGTGAGACCGCGATCGTCGCGGGGTCCGCCGGCGGCTCGTTCGAGGAGCAACCTCCGTGACCGCAACCACTGACCAGCCGACTCTCGGTTCCACCACGTCGGACTTCGCCGGGCTCAGCCCGCGGCCGTCCGACGACGATCCCGCGTTCGCCCTGCACCGCGGAGGAAAGATCAGCATCAACGCTACCGCTCCATTGAACAGTCGGGAAGACCTGTCCCTGGCCTATACGCCCGGAGTCGCGCGGGTGTGTACCGCCATCGCCGGGACTCCGGCCCTTGCCGACGACTACACCTGGCGGTCTAACACCGTTGCCGTGGTCACGGATGGGACGGCCGTGCTCGGCCTCGGTGACATCGGCCCCGCGGCCTCCCTGCCGGTGATGGAGGGCAAGGCCGCGTTGTYCAAGCGCTTCGGTGGTGTGGACGCGGTGYCACTGGCCCTTGCCTGCACGGACGTCGAGGAGATCGTCGACACCGTCGCGCGCCTCGCTCCGAGCTTCGGCGGGATCAACCTCGAGGACATCTCGGCACCGCGCTGCTTCGCCATCGAGCGCCTCCTGCAGGACCGCGTCGACATCCCGGTCTTCCACGACGACCAGCACGGAACGGCCATCGTCGCGCTGGCCGCGCTGGAGAATGCGGCGAAGCTCACCGGACGCACCCTCGGTGATCTGCGTGCCGTGGTGTCCGGCGCGGGCGCCGCCGGCGCCGCCGTGGCCCGCATCCTGCTGGCCGCCGGCATCGGGGACATCGCGGTTGGCGACAGCCGCGGCATCCTCTACGCCGGTCGGGACAACCTCACCCCGAGCAAGGCCGCGCTCGCCGCCGAGACCAACCGTGCCGGCCTGGCCGGGTCCATCACCGACGCGCTCGCCGGCGCCGATGTCTTCCTCGGGCTGTCCGCCGGGCAGGTCCCGGAGGAGGCGGTCGCCACCATGGCGCCGGAGGCGATCATTTTCGCGATGGCCAACCCCGATCCCGAGATCGACCCGGCGGTCGCCCACAAGTACGCGCGGATCGTGGCGACCGGTCGCAGCGACTACCCGAACCAGATCAACAACGTCCTCGCCTTCCCCGGAATCTTCCGGGGAGCGCTCGACGTCCGGGCCAGCCGCGTGACGGAGGGCATGAAGCTCGCCGCCGCGAGGGCGCTCGCCGCGGTGATCGCGGACGAGCTGGCCGAGGATCTCATCATCCCGAGCGTGTTCGACGACCGGGTCGCCCCGGCCGTCGCCGCGGCGACGGCCGCGGCCGCGCGGGCGGACGGGGCGGCCCGCCGCTGACGAGGGCCGGCTGATCGCCGTCGTGCCAGCCAAGGCGTCCAGGGATCCCGGTGCACCTTCTCCGGGGTCCCTGGACGCCTCCACGGGGCCCGTGCCACGCGGGGTCCCCCCCTTGACGGTCGAGTCCCCCGCGTCCCGCTACGGGTCCTGAGCCGCGTTCCCGGGCCGTTCGCGAGCCCGCGTGGTCTCAGCCCGCGTGGGTCTCAGACCCGGCCGCATCCCGGGCAGGGCCGGTTCTCCACCGCCTCCGCGAGCGGGCGCAGGGTCCCACATCCCTTGTAAGAGCAGCACACGAAGTCGGCGGGAGCCACCGTGATGACCGGTATGCCGTCCACGATGACCGTCGCGGGTGCCTCCGGGACGGGCGCGGGGTGTCGGCGGCGCCAGCCCAGCCGCCGGCTCGACCCGTTTCTGCGTGGCGAGTCGGGCATGTCCTCGTGGGTCACCACGGCCTGTTTACCATTGGGTGTCCACCCTTGTTGTTCCCACGGTGTCGAGTTCAGCACACCGGCCTGGCAGGCGCGGTTGCCGGCCCGGATGGTCCCCTTCGTCCGTGGCGTCGCCTGTCGGTTGTCCTGACTGGATCCGCGCCGGTCGGCCTCGCTCGCGTCTGCACGCCAGTAGCCGTAGGTTCGAAGGGTGCTAGCCGCCGCCGCCATGTCCCTCCACCCCGATTCCCCGCTCGACGGCCTGGCCATCGGGGAGCAGCCCGAATCCGCGCCGCTCGACGGGTGGGTCACCGTCACGGTGCGGGCCGCCTCGCTCAACCATCACGACCTGTTCAGCCTGCGTGGAGTGGGCCTGCCGGCGGATCGGCTCCCGATGATCCTCGGCTGTGACGCCGCCGGGGTGACCCCCGACGGGCAGGAGGTCATCGTCCACAGCGTGATCGGTGATCCGGCAGCGGGCGGGGGGGACGAGACGCTAGACCCGAAGCGGACCCTGCTGTCCGAGCTGTACCCGGGAACCCTTGCCGAGCGGGTCGCCGTGCCGCGGCGCAACCTGATCCCGAAGCCCGCAGGGTTGTCGTGGGAGGAGGCCGCCTGCCTGCCGACCGCCTGGCTCACCGCCTACCGGATGGTCGTCTCCCGGGCGGGGCTGCCCGCCGGGGGCGGCGGCACCGTGCTCATCCAGGGAGCCGGTGGGGGGGTGGCCACCGCGGCGCTGCTGATCGCCAAGGCCGCCGGGCACACCGTTTTCGTGACCTCGCGGGACGAGACCAAGCGGAAGCGGGCGGCCGCCCTCGGCGCCGACGAGGTTCTCGAACCCGGTGCCCGGCTGCCGCGCCGGGTCGACGCGGTCATCGAGACCGTCGGCGCCGCCACCTGGGGTCACTCGGTGAAGGCAGTGCGCCCCGGCGGGCGCATCGTGGTCTCGGGCGCCACCAGTGGTCCGAACCCGCCGGCGGACCTCACCCGGATCTTCTTTCTCCAGCTGTCGGTGATCGGTTCCACCATGGGGAGCCGGGACGAGCTAGTCGATCTCGTTGCATTCGTGGAACGGACCGGGGTGCGGCCGCTGATCCACGAGGTGCGCCCGTTGGCCGATGCCCGGGCCGCCTTCGAGCAGCTGCTCGGCGGTGAGTTCTTCGGCAAGTTGATACTCCGCCCCCCCGCCTAGCCCCTTCGTCGTGGTGCGGGGACTCCTGGCTCGGGGCTGGGCGGGCTAGAGATCCGGGTCCTCGTCGGGGCGGRCCAGCCAGGTGGCGAGCCGGTCGATCGCGTCCTCGAAGTCGGGATACAGGTCCACGAAGACGCGCAGCGAGTCGGCGAGACCCTCGTAGGTCAGGCTCTCCGGGCCGCGCCGCGCGGCGAGTTCCTCGATCCCCCGGTCGGTGAAGTACATCGCTGCCCCCCTGTCTGGCGAGCCGGACCGGCCGCCGCAGGCCGGTGGCGCTGCCGGGCACGGCGGCCCGGGAACACCACCGGTGCGGCGGGACGGTCCTCGGATCGGGCGACGCTCCGCCGGCCGCGCGCTCAGTTCTCGAACGCCGCCTCGACCAGGGCCTGCTGCTCGCGCTCGTGCACCTTCGACGACCCCGAGGCCGGGGCCGCGGCGGCGCGCCGGGAGATGCGACGCAGCCGGATGTCGCCGGGCAGGAACTCGGTCAGGTTGAGGGCCATGTGCGGGTAGGCGCCCTGGTTCGCCGGCTCCTCCTGGAGCCAGACGATGTCCGTCACGTTCGGGTAACGCTCCAGGACCTGCGCGAGCTCCGGCCCGGGCGTCGGGTAGAGCTGTTCGACGCGCAACAGGGCGAATCGCTCGGCGTCGTCGTGCTTCCCCCGGGCGGCGGCGAGATCGTAGTAGACCTTGCCCGCCGTGAGCAGTATCCGGCGCACGGCCGACGGGTCCGTGACGGACCCGTCGTCGATCACCGGCTGCCAGCCGCCGCCGGTCAGCTCGGCCACGGTGGACGTTGCGGCCTTCAGCCGCAGCATCGACTTGGGGGTGAAGACCACCAGCGGACGCCGGACCGGCGAGAGGGCCTGCCGGCGCAGCAGGTGGAAGTAGCTGGCGGGGGACGAGGGTGCGGAGACCGTCATGTTGTTGTCCGCGCACAGCGACAAGAAGCGCTCGATGCGGGCGGAGGAGTGGTCGGGACCCTGACCCTCGTAGCCGTGCGGCAGCAGCAGGGTGACCGCCGACCGCTGGCCCCACTTGGCCTCACCGGCGGTGATGAACTCGTCAATGATCGACTGGGCGCCGTTGGCGAAGTCGCCGAACTGCGCCTCCCAGAGCACCAGCATGTCCGGCCGGGCGACCGCGTAGCCGTACTCGAAGCCCATCGCCGCGAACTCGCTCAACAGCGAGTCGTAGACGTAGAAGGTGCCGACACCGTCGTTCACGATGGTGCCGTCGAGGCCGTGGCGCAGGGTCCGCAGCGGGGTGTGGTCCGCGGCGCTGTGCCGGTCGACCAGCACGGCGTGCCGCTGGCCGAAGGTGCCCCGCCGGCTGTCCTGACCGGTCAGCCGCACCGAGYGGCCGTCGAGCAGGAGCGTTCCGAAGGCCAGGGTCTCCGCCAGCGCCCAGTCGATCAAGCCGGTCTCCACCATCTGGGCCCGCCGCTCGACCTGGGGACRCAGCCGTGGATGGACGGTGAAGCCCTCCGGCAGGTTGACCTGGGTCTCGATGACCTTCTTCACGGCCTCGTCGGACACGGCGGTGCTGACCGCGGCCGCCGCGGCGGCCTCCTCCGGGGTGGTGATGATGCGTGGCTGCGGCGACGAGCTCGCCGGGGTGGTGTCCCGGGTCTGCGCGAAGGCCTTCTCGAGCTCCGCGCGGTAGCTCTTCATCGCTTGCTCGGCCTCCTCGCGGGTGATGTCCCCGCGGCCGATCAGCGCCTCGGTGTAGAGCTTGCGCACCGAACGCTTGCTGGCGATGGTGTCGTACATCAACGGCTGGGTGAACGAGGGCTCGTCCATCTCGTTGTGCCCGCGCCGCCGGTAGCAGACCAGATCGATGACGACGTCCTTGTGGAACGCCTGGCGGTACTCGAACGCCAGCGCCGCAACCCGGACACACGCCTCCGGGTCGTCCCCGTTCACGTGGAAGATCGGTGCCTGGACCATCCGGGCGACGTCGGTGGCGTACACCGACGACCGGCCGGAGTCCGGCGAGGTGGTGAATCCGACCTGGTTGTTGATGACCAGGTGCACGGTGCCACCGGTGCGGTATCCGCGCAGCTGGGACAGGTTGAGGGTCTCGGCGACGACCCCCTGCCCGGCGAACGCGGCATCGCCGTGGACGAGTACCGGCAGAAYGGTGAAACCCGCCGAGCCCTTGTCCAGAATGTCCTGCTTGGCGCGGACGACGCCCTCGGTGACCGGGTCGACCGCCTCGAGGTGCGACGGGTTCGCGACCACCGAAACCGGTACCGTGCGGCCGTCCTGGCCGGTGTAGACGCCCTCGGCGCCGAGGTGGTACTTCACGTCGCCGGAGCCGTGCGCCGTCTGCGGGTCGAGGTAGCCCTCGAACTCGGCGAAGATCTGCCGGTAGGACTTGCCGACGATGTTGGCGAGCACGTTCAGCCGGCCGCGATGGGCCATGCCGATGACGACCTCGTCCATCCCCGCGCCGGCGGCACGCGAGAGAACCTCGTCGAGGGCGGGGATCGTCGACTCGGCGCCCTCGAGGGAGAACCGGCGCTGGCCGACGTACTTGGTCTGCAGGAAAGATTCGAACGCCTCCGCGGCCCCGAGCCGCTCCAGCACGTGCAGCTGCTCGGCCGGGTCCGGCCGCTCCGCGGCCCGCTCGACCCGGGCCTGGATCCAGGCACGCTCATCCGGTTCCTGGATGTGCATGTACTCGATGCCGACCCGACGGCAGTACGAGTCGCGCAGGACCCCCAGGACGTCGCGCAGGGACATCGTCCGGTGCCCGGCGAAGCCGCCGACGGCGAACTCGCGGTCGAGGTCCCACAGGGTCAGCCCGTGGCTGATGATGTCGAGGTCGGGATGGCTGCGGATGGCGAACTCGAGCGGGTTCGTGTCCGCCATGAGGTGGCCGCGCACCCGGTAGGCGTGGATCAGTTCCAGCACCCGGGCGTTGTGGTCGAGGTCGCCCTCGTGCACGACCGGCATGTCGGCGACCCAGCGCACGGGCTCGTAGGGCACCCGCAGCGACTGGAAGATCTCGTCGTAGAAGCCCTCCTCGCCGAGGAGCAGCTGATGCATCCGGCGCAGGTACTCACCCGACTGGGYGCCCTGGATGATGCGGTGGTCGTAGGTGCTGGTCAGAGTGATGATCTTGGAGATCGCGAGCTTCGCCAGGGTGTTCGCCGACGCGCCGGAGAACTCGGCCGGGTACTCCATCGCCCCGACGCCGATGATCGTGCCCTGGCCCTCCATCAGGCGGGGCACCGAGTGCACGGTGCCGATGCCGCCGGGGTTGGTCAGGCTGATGGTGACGCCGGTGAAGTCGTCGGTGGTCAGCTTGTTCGTCCGGGCCCGGCGCACGAGGTCCTCGTAGGCCTGCCAGAACTGGGTGAAGTCCAGCGTCTCGGCCTTCTTGACGGCGGCGACGACGAGCTGGCGGCCCTTCGGGGTCACCAGGTCGATGGCGAGGCCCAGGTTGATGTGCTCCGGCTGGACGACGGCCGGCTTGCCGCCCACCTCCGTGTAGGAGGCGTTCATGACGGGATGCGCGGCCAGCGCCTTGACCATCGCGTAGCCGATGATGTGCGTGAAGGACACCTTGCCGCCGCTGGAGCGGGCCAGGTGCCGGTTGATCACGATGCGGTTGTCCGCGAGCAGCTTGGCCGGCACCGCCCGCACCGAGGTCGCCGTCGGGATGTGCAGCGAGGTCTCCATGTTGCTGACCACGCGGGCGGCGGCGCCGCGCAGCGGCGTGGCCGCCTCCGGAGCCTGCCTGTCGGCGGGTGCCGCCTGCTTCGGGGGCCCGGCGGGCTGTGCCGACGCCGGGACCGGCGCGGCCGGAGTAGACGGCGCGGCCGCGCTCGGCTTCACCGGAACAGGCGTAGTGTGGAAGACCTCACCATCCGGCGAAACCTCCCCGTTAGGTGCCGCCGTGGCGGCCTGCCCGGCGCCGCCCGCGGCGGCGGGCGGCGCGCCGGGGTGGTAATCGGAGAGGAACTCGCGCCACTCCGGCGACACGCTCTGCGGATCTTCGAGAAACTGTTGGTAGATCTCGAAGACCAGCCATTCGTTGGGTCCGAAGTCAGGTCCTGACGCAGGTACCGTCGGTGCTGTCACGGGGCCATTCGCCTCTATCCACGGTCTCGCTTCTCGGCCTCCGATAAGGCCCTTCCGCCACCGTCTGCCTATCCTACCCGCTCTGGGCATCCCGGCCTGGCCCGTCCATGATCGGTTACGAGTAGATTGCTCGGCGTGTTCTCCGGGATGGGCGGACCGGCGCCGGGAACGTCCGGTAGCTACAGCCAATCAGGGCGAGAGCGAGATCGTTCCATCGTTCACCGCGCGGTGGGGATACTCCCGGGCGGGCCGTCGGTTATGCTTCGGTGACGCCGGCCCGCATCATGGCCCCCGGACCCAATAAATGTCGCTTCGAGCGACCTACGCCCGTGAGGCGACCTGGCGGGCCGGCGTCTGCCTCCTGATGTTTCTGCTCCTCGGTGTTTTTTCTCCCTTGGTGTCGTTGTCCCTTGGTGTGTCCGGGGTCAGGATGCGTCCGTCGCGGACTGCCCGTAGTGATCCCACCCATCACTGCCTACGGGGCGCYCCCCGTCCACTGTCACCCCCGCGCCGGCCGATCCCGCGCCGCTCAGGACCGAACCGATCACGATGCACCCGGCCGGCGGGGTCACTCCTGGGGGAAGGCAGGCGACCAGCGGGTGATCCTCGCCGCCGCCGAGTACCCAGCGCAACGGGTCCACATCAAGGGCGGCCCCGGCCGACCGCATCGCCTCGTCGATCAGGAAGGCTTCCGACGCGAGATCGATGGACACCCCCGAGGCCACGGCGATGTGACCGAGATCCGCCACGAGACCGTCCGAGACGTCGCACATGGCGTGCGCGCCCGCGGCGGCGAGCACCGGCCCGAGCGCGTAGGGCGGCCGGGGCCGGCGGTGCGCCGCGATCAGTTCCTTCCATCTCGGGTCGTCGACCCATCGGGAGTCGCCGGCTGCCGAACCCGCCGTGAGTAGGGCCAGCCCCGCCTGGGCCCACCCGAGACGACCAGCGAGCACCACGGCATCGCCGGGCCGGGCGCCCGAGCGCAGGACCGGCGGCCGGCCCTGCAGGTCACCGAGCGCGGTCACCCCGAGCATGATCGAATCCGCGGAGCTGACGTCCCCGCCGGACACGGAGGCACCGGCCTGCGCGCATTCCTCGGCCATTCCGTCGGCCATCGCCAGGGCCCAGTCGACCGCGAGGTCGCCGGGTGCGGCGAAGCCGAGGAACAGGCCGGTGGGCCTCGCCCCCATCGACGCCACGTCGGCGAGGTTCTGCGCGGYGGCCTTGTGCCCGACATCCACCGCGGACGACCAGTCCCGGCGGAAGTGGCGTCCTTCGAGCAGCAGGTCGGTGGTGACGACCACCCGACCGTCCGGGGCGGCCAGCACCGCCGCGTCGTCCCCGGGGCCGACCAGCACGTCCCGTCCATGGGAGAAACGCGCCGTCACGGCCTCGATCAAGCCGAACTCGCCCAGATCGCGCAGCGTCGCCCCCGCCGGGGGTCTCCCGTGACTTCCCATTCGCCATATCCTCCAATATCTAGATGATCTAGATATTCCATCCTCAGCCGGAGTTTCCCGACCCCGCCGGACCGACCGGACCGACCGGACCAACCGGTCCCGCGGCTTCCGGCCGGAGGCGGCACCGACGGGTGGATGGTGGCGAGTCCGGGGCGTGCCGGGGCGTGCCGGATGCGGCCCTGGCCGCACCGCCTACCCGGAAACAGCGGAATGACCGTGATCGCAACGTCTGYGTCACCTTCCCGACATATGCTGCTGGAAATCTGACGCGCGTGCGAAGCCAGACCTGTCCGCGTGTATGTTGTCCGCGGCCTGCCGTGATCCGTGGGGTCGGTCAGCCGCGCGCCCAGGCGATTCGGCCCAGCGGAGGTCCGCTGACCAGGCATCGGTCCAGGTAGGGTCGGGTGGCGCTGCAGCCTGGCCGAGGAAGGATCGAGGGACGGCACTACCTGCCCTCCACCCCCGAGACCATCAGATGGGGTGAGCTGCCGAACGCCCTGACCAGGCCGGTTCTCAGTATCGACTCCGGCGCCACGGTCACCTTCGACACGGTCAGCCAAGAGGGGATCCTCTGCGACCAGGGGCGCGATCCCGACGCCTTCTTCGCCGGTTTCGGGGTCGCGCCGTCGGAGGTGCTGGCCGACGCCCGGGCGATCGCCGCTTCGGGTATCCCGCACCGGTTCGGGGTGGACGGTCCCCACATCGTCACCGGACCGGTGTTCATCCGGGGCGCGGAACCGGGGGACGTGCTGCGGGTTGAGGTGGTCTCRCTGCATCCCCGCGCACGGTATGGGATCGTCTCGACCCGCCATGGCGCGGGCCTGCTTGCAGGGGAGTTCCCCGAGGGGGGGCCGCCGGACGCGGACGCCGACGCCCGCCATTGGCGACGCTTCCGCACCGTTACCAMCTTCTGTGCGGTGGAGCGCCGGCGGGGCCGCCTGTTCGGCGCCCTGACCAGCGTGAACGGCAGCAGGACCCGGTTTCCGTTGGCGCCGTTCCTGGGCATCATGGCGGTCGGCGTGGACACTACCACCAAGATCGTCCCCTCCACCTCGATCGGTCTGCACGGCGGCGCCCTGGACTGCCGGGAACTCGGCGCGGGCGCGCGGCTGTTCCTGCCGGTCCAGGTGAGCGGCGCGTTGTTCGCCGTCGGCGATCCGCATTACGCCCTCGGGGACGGGAAGATCGCTGCCACCGCCCTGGATGGCCCGCTACGGGCGACGCTGYGGCTGACCGTGCTGCGTGACACGGCGGCCCGGTCGGTTCTCGGCGCGCTGCGGGAACCGTTCATCGAGACCGACACGGCCTGGGTCACCCTGGGGCTCGACGTTGACCTCGCCGAGTCCGTCCGCCGCGCGGCGCGGTCGGCGGTGGTCTTCCTGCAGAGCCGGGTCGGGCTCGACCGGACCGAGGCGCTCGCCTACCTGTCCGCCGCGGCCGACTTCGGGGCCTGCCAGCTCGGCACCGGCACCCAGAGCGCGTTCTGCCGCATCCGTCGGGCGGACTTCACCGAACCGCCGATCGCGAAGCCGCGACTGCCGCGATCCGGACTCGTGCGGATCGTCGGCGTGGGCGACTCGGAGACCGAGGACCCGACGGATCCGGAACACGCCGCGGAGAAGACGCCGGATCGGGCCGACGAGAAGATCGGTCGCGCGGTGCGGATTCACTGGGCCGAGCCGGCCGGTGCCTCACCCCCGATCGACGCGGAAGCCGGCGGCCCGGWCACCCCGTSMSSKKCSRRSSGCSSSRGCAGGWSKYSRGGMWYSYSAYSRYSRTSRSRWKCCYSRMSWCCTGCYSSSGCSSYYSGMMSSKSACGGGGTGWCCGGGCCGCCGGCCTGACCGACCCGTTCGGCCCGCGGGGAGCGGTCTCCCCCACCGGCGCCCGGGGCCGCGCCCGTGCCTCGCCGGAGGGCAGGGGCCGAATCACGGGCCGAACCGCGCGGATCGGCGTCCGGCGGTGCGTCGTCGAGGCCCTCCAGATCGGACAGGGCGATGGGCCGCCACCGGTGCAGCGCCTCGTCGGCGCTCGCCCGGACGGTGGAATGTTCGACGCGGGGGAGGCCGGTGGCGGCCTCGTCCCGCAGTCCTCGCGCCCCGGTGTTCACGGGCGCGATACCGGCCCTCGCCAGCCGCGGCCACAACGAGGCCAACGCGGCGTCGGCGTCGAGTTCGAACTCGGACTGGCGGACCCGCCAGAACCGCCAGCCCGCCCGGCGCAGCTCGCGCTCCCGGGCGAACTCGTGCGCGATCTCGTCCGGACCGGAGCCGACGTCCCCGTCGCACTCGACGGCGAGCCGGGCCCGACCGCCGGAGACGACCAGGTCGATCCGCCGACCGTTGATCTCCACCTGCGGGGTGACCAGGTAGCCRCGGCCGACGATCTCCCGGAAGACCCGCTGTTCGAACAGGGATCCGAAGGCCGGATGCGGACGGTTGGTCGGCACTTCGGCGAGTGCCGGGGGCTCCTCGCCGCGGCCGCCGGCCGCCGGGTGCGTCGTGGACAGCACGTAGCTCAGATAGTTGTGCCGCAGATCGCGAGGGTCAAGATCGGTGACCGGTACGGAGTGGAACAGCCAGACCTGGTCGCGGGCCCGGGAGGCCGCGACGTTGAACCGCCGCTGGTACTCCAGCCGGGTCAGCGGGGTGATGCGCGAGTCGGGCGCCACCACCAGGGACAGGAAGACGACGTCGCGCTCGTCACCCTGGAAGTCGGCGGGGACGCCCACCCGCAGCCGTCGACGCTGGTGCTCGGCGGCGGACATCCGGTCGGCCAGCTGGTCGCGGATCAGCGCCGCCTGTGCGGTGCCCTGTGGGACGACGACGCCGAAGGAGAGCCGGGCGTACCGGGGATCCTCGGCGCAGGAGAGCACCTGTGCGACCAGGGCATCGGCCTCGGCCGGATTGCGTGGACCGAGGCCCGCGTCCGTGGTGAAACCGTGGGGAACGAACCGGGCGACCAGCGGCGGCAGCCGGTCGGCGCCAAACTGGCGCAGGGGAAGCAGCGGCGCGTCCCGGTAGAACATGGCCGACGACCACTCGATGATCTCCGGCATGCACCGGAAGTGCTCCCGCAGCCGGATCACCTCGCCGAAGCGGGTTCGCAACAGCGTGAACAGGCTCGACCGGGGGGTGAACCCGACGCGTAGCCACGCCGGCACCTCCGGCAGCAGGGCCTCCAGCCGGTCGAAGACCCGGTCGAGCTCGTCCGTGACCTCCACCGGCGGCGTGCACTGCCGGTCGTCGCCCACGACGATCACCCGTGGGGCGAGCCAGAGCAGGAACAGGCTGTCGAGCCCGGCCTGACTGCCTTCGTCGACGATCACGACGTCGAAGCTGTCGCGCACCGCCGGGATCGTCGACAGCACCTCCCGGATCGGCATGACCCAGGCCGGCACCGCCGTCTGGGCGATCTCCATCGCCTCCCGGGCGGCCTGGCGGAAACGCTCGGCGTGGCGGCCGCCGAAGGTGCCGCTGGCCGCCACCGCGTCGGCATAGGCGCGCAGCGCGGCCGACTGCTCGGCGCCCATCCGTTCGAGGCAGTGTTTCCACGCGCGGGCGCCGGCCAGCTCCGCGGTGGCCGCGGCGACCATGTCCTCCGCCGCGTCCAGCTCGGCGTCCAGATCGACAGGTGGTCCAGCCGGGCCGCCGGGGGCCGTGGCGGCGCCGGGGGCCGTGGCGGTCAGCCAGCTCGCGGCCACCGCCCAGGACCAGGCGGTCGTGAACGCCGCGAGCCTGGCCGGCCAGATCTCCGCTCCATTGGGCCGGGTCGCGCCGGCCGTCGAGACGAGGAGATCGGCGAGGTCGGGATGCGCCGCGCGCAGCCGGCCGAGCAGCTCGTCCCGGCGCAGCGCCACCTCCCGGGCAGCCATGGTGGTGGCGAGCGCGGCCCGGGTCCGCGTGTACGCGGCCATATTGCGGGCCGCTACCGCGCCGGCCAGCTCGGCGACCTCGGACGGCGTGCCCGCCGCGGTGGCAAGCCCGGCGTAGCCCTCCCGCAGTTCCCCCAGCGCCCGCTCGGCGTCGGCGGCGGCCGCCATCGGGCGCAGCGCGGCCATGACGGCCGCGAGATCCCGGACGCGCTCGGCGGAGTCCATCGCCGGTGCCCGGCCGGGCACGATGTCCTCCAGGATTGCCACGACCCGGTTCCGCGCCGCCACGATCGCCTGGATCTCCGTGACGGCCTCCTGCGCCTCAACCAGCCGGGACAGGCGTACCTCGAAGGGATCGGTGGGCCGCGGCGCGATCCCGACCAGGACCCATCCGCGGGTCGCGGCCTCGACCGCGACCTCCGCCCGGAGCCGGACGAGCACGAGATCGAGCAGCTCCGGGGTGGTCGGCGCGACGCCGTCCACCAGCGTCCGGGTCAGCAGCGTGTCCGCCTCCTTCTGGACCTTCGGCCGGAACCTGCGCCGTAGCTCGCCCCCGGCGTCGAGGTACTCGCGCAGCGCCTCCCCCCGGGCGAGCAGGGCGGCGGGGTCGAAGCCCGGATCCGCCGGGGAGCCGGCGTCGGCCGCCGAGGCGGAGCCGTCCGGGGAGGCGGAGGTCGGAAGGGCGACCGCGTGCAGACCGAGCTCGGTCACGTGCCGCGTCGCCTCGGCGATCATCGGCGTGGCCGCGGCCACCTTCGCCCAGAGGACCCGGTCCCGTCCGGCGAGGGCGTCGTCGAGGGCCGCCGGAACCCAGTGCCGTCTGTTCGACCGCTGCCCGCGCCCGTCGAGCTCCTCGAGCGCGCGGGAGAGGCTGGCGACCGCCTGCTGTAGCGGATCGAGGGAGACCACCGCGGGATCGACGGCGGCGAGCGTGTCGAGGAGACCCCGGGTCGCGGGACGGACGGCCGCGCGGGCAAGGCGGACCGCCTCGTCGGCCGCGCGGGCGGTGGCCACCAGGTCCGCGAACCGCTCGGCGGGTAGGAATCGGCTCATCTCGACCACCGGGCCGGCGGACCGGTCCGCGCCGACGTCCTGACCGGATCGCAGCAGGGCGTGGAGCTCCAGCGCCTCGGCGTCGGTCAACGGCGGGGGAACCGGCGCAGGGCCGACAGACCCGGACCCCATCGCCGTGGTCCTCGCGGTGGTGGTGGCTGCCGCGCTCCGGGGCACGGGCCGCGGCAGCCACCGCGACGCGTCGGCCTCGGCCCGGACCCGCGCCGCGATGCTCGCCCGCGTCCCGCCCCAGCCCGCGGCCACCTCGCTGTCCGGATGCACCGTGTGCTCGGCCAACCGCAGGGCGCGGGCCCGGTCCGCCAGGACATCGCGGGCGTGGATCGCCTCCTGCCGGCGCGCGGCGGCCCGCACGATCCGCCGGTCGAGCGCCTCGGGGTGATAGGTGGCCTTCTCCGCGGCCAGGGCGCTCACGCTCGCGGCGAGCTCGGGGGAACCCACGCCGATGCCGCCAAGCTCGTCCGCTTCGTCTTCGGCCCCGGCCGGGGCGGGGTCGAAGACTGTGTCGGGCCGGCCGTCCAGGTCCGCCCCCGCGTTCCCGGCCTGGTCGACCGGTGCGTCGCGCGCCTCCTCGGTATCGGTGAACGACACGCACAGCCGCTGCAGGTCCGGGGGCAGTTTCTCCCGCAGGACCCGCAGGGCTTGCGACTTCTGGCTGGTGACCAGAACCCGTTGCCCCTCCGCCAGCAAGGCGCAGACCAGGTTGGCGATCGTGTGCGTCTTGCCGGTGCCGGGCGGGCCCTCGACGACGACGCCGTTGTCGTGGCGAAGCCGTTCCAGCACCCGGGCCTGCTCGGGACTGGCCGGGAGCGGGAGCAGCGGGTCCGCACCGAGTTCGGCGCCGCTCGTCGCTCCCTCTGCCTCGAGCCAGGCCAACCGGTCGGCGGCGTCGAGGGTCTCCACCAGCTGGACGAGGCCGAGCGGCGGAGGTCCGTCACCCCGCAGGACGTCGAGCATCCGCTCGTAGTAGGTCAGCAGGGCGGCCTGGTCACGGGTGCGCAGGACGAAGGCCGGGGCGAAGGTCACCCGCGGGCGTGACGCGCTGTCGGGCGCGGGCGGCGCGGGCGGCGCGAGGTCGGGTTCGAAGCCGTCCGTCGGCACGTCGAGCGCCAGCGCCAGCCAGTCCCGCAGCAGCCGGATGTCGTCCGGACCCAGTGGCGCCGACGGTCGTCCCCGCAGGCGCTCGTGCAGCGCGTTCGTCCGTTCCCGGCGGAAGCCGGCGATGCCGTCGAGTAGCGGGCCGTCGGCGAGGCGCGTGGTGGCCCCCGCCGGGACCCGCACCCTGATATCGGAGGTGACCGGGTCGATGTCGCAGGTCAGCCGGGTGGTCAGCAGGTGCTCGCGGACGGTGGGGCCGCCCGGTGGCTGCCAGGTCAGCAGGCCGGTCGCCAGCACGAGTTCCAGCGCGTCACCCTCCTGGGCCACCCGGGCCGCGACCGCGTGCAGCGTGTTGTGCAGATTGCGTCGCTCCGCGTCAACGCGCGCGCGTGTCGCCCAGAGCTGCCATCGCGGCAACCAGGCCTGGTAGGCCGCCGCGGCGGCGGTCTGCTCGGCGGCGGCGCCGTTCCACACCGGCGGCTGGTCGGGATCGGCGCCGGCCGCGTCGGGCAGCACGATCTGGCCGGCGAGGATCGCGGGCGGTGGCGGCGGTGGGGGCAGGACGGTGGCGGCGGGGGCGGTCAGCAGCACCTCGCCGACCCCGGCGTGCTCGGACAGCGGCACGCCGGCCGGGATGTCGGCGAGCCACACCGTGAGCGGATGCTCCTCGATGGTCCGGATCCGGCCCGACCGGGCCGCCGCGACCTCATGGAGGAACCGCACCAGCCGGTGACAGCGGTCCGCGAGGGCGGCATGCCGCTCGGGGCCGGCGGTCTGCGTCGTCATCAGGACCTCGCTCTGGAGATCCCGGYGCCCGCGCCGGGAGGGAAACGCCGTCCGTCGGTTGTCGACACGTGACTTTCCTCCCGTCGGCGCTGTTCTCCCGATCCGCTCTCCCGATCCGTGGCGCCACCGATCTGTGACGCCCCGTCCGCGAGGTCGGCAGGATGCCGGCATCCTACGCATAATGACGTGCCCCTCTCCGACGGAGCGACAGGAGGGGGTAGCCCGTCCGCGGGGTGCGCCGGGTGCGGGTTCGGGTGAGGTTGCGGCGTGCCGCCGGCGGCATGGTGAGGCGGGTGCGACAACATACGCATCCGTGAGGTCACGGTTCTACGCTGATGTGCACATTCACTCCCGGTACTCGCGTGCCTGCAGTCGTGACTGCGATCTGGAGCACCTGGCCTGGTGGGCGGCACGCAAGGGCATCGCCGTCGTCGGCACCGGCGACTTCACCCATCCGGCCTGGTCTCAGGAGATCGCGACGAAGCTGGTCCCGGCCGAGCCCGGCCTGTTCCGGCTGCGGTCCGATCTCGAGCATGAGGTGCTGCGCACGTTACCGGCCTCCTGCCGGACGGCGACCCGCTTCATGATCTCTAGTGAGATCTCGACGATCTACAAGAGGGGCGACCGGACCCGTAAGGTCCATCATCTTCTCTACGCTCCCGACCGGGAGGCCGCCGGACGGATCACGGCGGCGCTGGCTCGGATCGGCAACCTCGCCGCGGACGGGCGTCCCATCCTGGGCCTGGACTCCCGCGATCTGCTGGAGATCACCCTTGGTGGCGGGGCGGGCTGCTATCTGGTCCCGGCGCACGTGTGGACGCCCTGGTTCGCGGTTCTCGGTTCGAAGTCCGGGTTCGACGYCGTCGAGGACTGCTACGGCGACCTCGCCGACGAGGTCTTCGCCCTGGAGACGGGGCTTTCGGCGGACCCGGAGATGTTCTGGCGGATCTCCGGTCTCGACCGCTACCGGCTGGTGAGCAACTCTGACGCCCACTCCCCGCCGATGCTCGGCCGGGAGGCGACCGCGTTCACCTGCGACCTCGACTACTTCTCCATCGAGGCCGCGCTGCGCGGCGGGGACGGCTTCGCGGGGACCGTCGAGTTCTTCCCGGAAGAGGGCAAGTACCACCTCGACGGGCATCGCAAGTGCGGGGTGGTCCTCACGCCGGACCAGACCCGGGAGGTCGGCGGACGCTGCCCCACCTGCGGCGGTGGCCTCACCGTCGGGGTCCTCAACCGGGTCGAGGCGCTGGCCGACCGGCGGCCCGGCCACCGCCCCGTCACGGCGCCCGACGTCACCTCGCTGGTTCCGTTGCCGGAGGTCGTCGGGGAGATTCTCGGCGTGGGCCCGAAGAGCAAGGCGGTCGCGGGCCAGGTGACGTCGTTGGTCTCCCGTCTGGGCCCGGAGCTCGACATCCTCGGCGACGTACCGCTCACGGACATCGCCGGGGTCGGATCGCCGGAGCTGGTCGAGGCAATCAGTCGCCTGCGCCGCGGGGAGGTGATCCGGCAGGCCGGGTTCGACGGCGAATACGGCGTCATCCGGTTGTTCGAACCCCGGGAGCTCGCCCGGGACGGTGGCACCCTGTTCGACCTGGGGTCCGGCGCGGCTGGTGGGCAGGACCGGATCGATGCGGGACCCTCCCTCGACGAGGCGCTCGCGGCGCGGGCGCGTCCGGCACCCGATGCCGCGGTGGTGCCGGGGGATGCCGCGGTGGCCGACAGCCAGCTGTTCACGCCGGTTTCCGGCGATACCCCGTCGGTGCTTGACGGGCTGGATCCCGAGCAGCGGCTGGCAGCCTCGCACCTGTCCGGTCCGCTGCTCGTCCTCGCCGGACCGGGAACGGGCAAGACCCGTACGCTGGTCCACGCGATCGCACACCGGGTCGCTGAGCACGGGGTGCCGGCCGGGGAGTGCCTGGCGGTCACCTTCACCCGGCGTGCGGCCGGGGAGCTCGCCGAACGGCTAGCCGGCCTGCTGGGTGACGCCGCGGGACGGGTGCTCGCGACGACCTTCCACGGCCTCGGGCTTACGATCATCCGTGAGCAGCACGCGAAACTCGCCCGGGGCCCGCAGGTCCAGGTCGCGGACGACGCGGTGCGCGTGGAGCTAATCGCCGCGGCACTGCACGGTGAGGGCGACGCCCGAACGCGCCGGCGGGTGGCGGCCGGTGTCGCCGAGCTCAAGCGGCACCGAGCGCTCGGCCAGGCGATCCGCGACCACGACCTGGTCGGGGCGCTCGCCCGTTACGACGCCGCGCTGCGCGATCGGGACATGGTCGACCTCGACGATCTGATCACCCTGCCGCTGACCCTGCTGCGGTCGTCCCCGGATCTCGCCGAGCACTACCAGCGGCGGTGGCGCCACGTCTGGGTCGACGAGTACCAGGACACCGACGAACTCCAGTACCGCCTGCTGGGGCTGTTGTGTCCCCCCACGGCCAACCTGTGCGTGATCGGCGACCCGGACCAGGCTATCTACAGCTTCCGGGGTGCGGACGTCCGGTTCTTCCTGCGGTTCGAGCAGGACTACCCGAGTGCCCGCCCGGTCGCCCTGACCCGCGGCTACCGATCCACCCGCACCATCGTGCGGACGGCGCTCGATGTGATCGCGCCCACGAGTCTGGTCCCGGACCGGACCCTGACCGCCGTGCGGGGCGCCGAGGGCGACGGCCCGGTGCTGCTGCGGCGCTACCGCAGTGAGGCCGAGGAGGCGATCGCCGTCGTCGACACGATCGACGCGGCGCTCGGCGGTACCTCGTTCCACGCGTTGGACTCGGGGGTGGACGGATCGGTCGACGCGGGGTTCTCCTTCGCGGACATCGCCGTGCTCTACCGGACCGCCCGCCAGGCCGAGCCGATCATGGAAGCGCTGGCCACCCGCGGTTTCCCGTTCCAGCGGCGCTCTCATCTCCCGCTCGCGGACGCTCCCGCGGTCGCCGACCTGCTCGCCCTGCTGCAGGACCTGACGACCACGGATCCCTCGGGTCCCGGCGTCCCGCGTCCGGTGTCGGGTCTGCTGCGCGACGCGGCGGCACGGGCCACCGATCTCGCCGAGGCGAGGAGAAGCGAGCTCGGCGCCGTGCCGTCCGACGGGTTTCCCGGCTTCTCCGGCGGACGGGTGCCGACCGAGGCCGAGCTGCGCCTGGCGGTGGAGCTGCTCGCACCGGCCGCCGCAGCGGCCGGCAACGACCTGGCGGGTTTCCTCACGTCGGTCACGCTCGCCGCCGAGGTCGACGGGCTGGACCCGAGGGCGGACCGGATCTCGCTGCTGACCCTGCACGCGAGCAAGGGTCTGGAATACGGCCTGGTCATCATCGTCGGTTGTGAGGACGGGCTGCTGCCGATGCGCTTCGGTCCGGCCGGTGAGGCGCCGGGCGGTGGGATCCCGGGCGGTGGCGTCAACGGAACCGCCGACGGAACCGCCGACGCCGGCACGAAGGACGCCGAGGCGGAGGAGCGCCGACTCTTCTTCGTCGGCGTCACCCGGGCCAGGCATCGGTTGGTCCTCACCTCGGCGGCCAGCCGGCGGCGCGCCGGGTCGGTCGTGACGACCCGTCCCTCACCGTTTCTTGCGGACATCAGGCCGGCTTTGCTGTCCTCTGTCCCGGCCGAGGGCGGGCGGCGCCGGTCGCGCCGGCCGGCACCGGGCAAGCAGTTGCGACTCCTCTGAGCCACCGGTCCGGAGCCGCTGGACCGACACTCGCGCGGCCCGGCGGCTCAGCGCTTGCGCAACACCATCGCGAGGTTCCAGGTCACAATCTCGCGGGCACCGGGAATCTTGATGATCACCTTCGCCCAGTCGGGCAGATAGCGCGGCATCGCGTCGAGGATCTCGACGTCGGACCGCCGCTTCGCCCAGGCGAGGGTGTCGGCCACCGACACCGGAAATAGAGTCTTGCCGTAGATGTTTTTCGGCGCCTTGCCCTTGCGGCGTTCGAACCTCGCCGCCGCCCGGTCACCACCCAGATAGTGCCAGGGTGCGGTCTCGTGGCCGCCCCAGGGGGACAGCCAGTTCGTGTAGCTCAGGAAGATGAGCCCGCCAGGGCGGGTCACCCGGGCCAGTTCGGAGCACATCCGCCACGGGTCGGGGACGTGTTCGAGCACGTTTGACGTGTAGCAGAGATCAACGCTTCCGGAGAGGAACGGCAGGTCCAAGGCGCTGCCCCGGACCCGGCCGGGAACCTCGATGCCACCGGCCTCCATCTCCGAGACGTCCGGCTCGACCCACACGTACCGGGCGCCGGCGTCGAGGAAGGCCGAGCGGAAGTAACCCGGGCCGCCGCCGACGTCGAGGACGAGCTGGCCGGTCAGGGATGTGTACCGCATCAGCTGGCGCACGGAGTCCGCGGCGATCAGCGAGTAGAAGCCAGCCGGGTCGACGGGCTCCTTGCGGTGCGCGAGGAACAGCGTCTTCGAGCGCGACAGTCCGAACCCGGAATAGGGCAGGGCGCGCACCAGCGGACCCTCCTTGGTCCGCTCGCGGGGAGTGGCCGCCGCCTGCGCTCCGCTCGCCGTGCCCGCTCCGCTCGCCGGCACCGGGCCGGACGGGCCGGCCGGCGGCGCGGTCCCGAAAGCCGCGGCCCGGGACTCGCCACCCGGTTCCGGGGTCGCCGCGGAGGGTGTCGGGGCCTGCCTCGAGCCCTCGGGGGGAGCCGTGGAAGCCGCAGCCGTGGACGCGGTGGAGGTCGCCGCGGATGCCGCCGTGTCAGACATGCCGGGGACGATAACACCACGGCGGCGGGCCTTCGGTGGGCGGCGGGAGCCGCCCGGGCCGCCAGTCGGATCCGCCCCGGCCGTGGCGTGGACGCCCGGTCCGCAGTGGCCTCGGCGTCCGCCCGATCTCCCGGCTCCGCTGCGCGGATCAGGGGCATACCACGCTTGTTGTGGAATTATCCGGGCCCTGAGGTTTATTGTTTACGTGTTGAATACTCCTTTGGTCCGTTGGTGCTTCTTCGTTCCCTGAACCCGGCGACGTGTGTTCCCGGCGATCCTGAGGGCTGGTGATGGTGGTAGTGCACCCGGTTCCGCTGGCAGGGCCGACTGCCTTCCGAGAATCTGGACTATCTGGACTATCTGGACTGTTTGGGATGCTAGTGATCATCCCGCCCGCCCGGCCGATCGCCGTGGCCCAGGGMATGGGCTAGGCCGCGGGGATGTCGCAGACCTACGAAAGTCCCGACTTGCCTTCGTCCCCTGTCTCGGCGTTATCGCCGGCCTGGCGACACGTTCTTGATCAGCCTATGGGTATGCGGGCCGAACTGGACCGCCTGCGCCGCCACGCGCCCTTTTACGACGCGACGGTGGACGAGATCGACGGCCGCCGGATACGGATCGGTGATCATTGGCTCACCGATTTCGCGTCGTGCAACTACCTTGGCCTCGATCTCGACCAGGAGATCATCGAGGCGGTCCCGGAGTACCTGGACCGCTGGGGCACCCACCCGAGCTGGTCGAGGCTGATCGCCAGCCCGCGGATGTACGACGACATCGAGCACACGCTCGCAGCTCTCCTCGGTGCCGAGGACGCGCTGCTGCTCCCGACCATCACCCACATCCAGCTGTCGGTGCTGCCCGCCCTCGTGGGCAAGGGGGCCCTCTTCGTCGAGGTGCACGCCCATCAGACGGCACATGACGGCGCGGTCGTGGCAGCGGCCCATGGCGCCGCCGTGGCGCGCTTCCGCGAGGACCGGCTCGACCGGCTGGAACGCCGGCTGCGGACGAGCCCCCACCCCCGGGTGGTGTGCGTCGACGGCGTCCACAGCATGACCGGAAACGGCCCGCCGCTCGCCGAACTCGCGGCGCTCACCCGTGCGCACGACGCCCTGCTCTACGTCGACGACGCCCACGGGTTCGGTGTCGTCGGCGAGCGTGATCCCGCCGCGTCGAGCCCCTACGGCAGCCGCGGCAACGGAATCGTCCGCCATCTCGGYGAGACCTACGACGATCTCGTCCTGGTCGGCGGTTTCTCGAAGGCGTACTCGTCGCTGCTCGCCTTCGTCGCCTGCCCCACGGAGGTGAAGGAGTATCTGAAGTCCACCGCGGGCCCGTACGTCTTCTCCGGCCCGTCGCCGGTGGCGTCCCTGGCGACCGGGCTGGTCGGGCTGCGGGTCAACGCGGAACGCGGGGACGCCATCCGGGCCCGGCTGCACCGCCTGACCAGCCGGTTCCTCGACGGCCTGCGCGGGCTCGGTCTGTTCACGCTCAACGCCAGCGGCTTTCCGATCATAGAGATTCCCCTGGTCGACGCCGCGCAGGCCGAGCCGTTGGGCCGGTTTCTGTTCGAACGGGGGATCTTCGCGAGTGTGGTGCCGTTCCCGGTCGTTCCCCGTGAGCAGGTCGGGGTGCGCATCCAGGTCACCGCGGCCAACACCAACGCCGAGATCGATCATCTGCTGGCCGTCCTGGCCGAGGCGGTCGAGCGGTTTCCCCTGGTGTCGGTCCCGCGGGCCCGCGCCGGCGACTGAACCCCACCTCGCCGAGACAGGCTCCTACCGGGGTCCCCGCATTGCGCCGGAGGCGCCATGCGGGGCAAGGCGGGCGACCGGATACCGGTCCCGGTCGAGGCGGATGTCGGCATCCCGGACGCGGGCCAGAACGGCGAGGAAATCGGCCCGTGGAATCTCCACCGCACCCAGGTCGATCAGATGCGGGGTCGCGATCTGCACGTCCAGCAGCACCCCGCCGGCCGCGGTGAACCGGGCGTCGAAGTCGGCCAGAGCCACCTTGGAGGCGTCGGTCCGGGTGCGGAACATCGATTCACCGACGAACACGCCGCCGACGCCCACTCCGTACATGCCGCCGACCAGCTCGTCGCCCTCCCAGACCTCGATGCTGTGCGCCCAGCCCAGGGCGTGCAGCTCGGCGTAGCCCTCGACCAGTTGGGGAGTGATCCATTCGGAGGTACCGCCGCGGCGGCAGCCGCGGACGACGTCGACGAAGCGCTCGTCGACGGTGGTGGTCCACCCGCAGTTACGCAGCCGCTTGCGCAGTGTCCGGTTGACCCGCAGCCGGCCGATCGGGATCACCGCCCGGGGGTCGGGGCTCCACCAGGGCAGGTCCAGCCCACCGGGACGGTGCGGGGGCAGATGGGGGATGCGTCGGGCGGCCACCGCCGCCCGCAGGATCTCGCGCAGCCACCCCCCGCCCCCGCGGGTCCCGCTGCTCGCGTCGTCGCTGTCGTCCCCGTGGGCCTCGTCGTCCTCATGGACCTTGCCGCCGTCGGCCTCGCTCGCCGGCCAGGGGAAGGCGCCGGCCCGGTAGGCGCCGATCAACGTCGCCGAATCCAGCTCACCGCCGACGGCGACCGGGGCCTGGCGGGGGCTGCTCAGCAGTGAGAACCCGTCCCATACGGTGGGGCCGAGATCGCGGGGCGGCGCCGTCAGCGCCACGACTTGACCGCCGGCGTCCGATCCGGGGCGACTGGGGCGTTCAGCACGGCACTCTCCATCGTCGGGGAGAGATCGCCGGGACATTCCTCCGTCCGGCCGATCGTCTCCGGATCGATCATGCCAGCCGACGGCGCCCGTCGCCGCAGTTGCTCGGTCACCTGCTCGGATGGGCCCGGATGGCCGAGGAAGTAGCCCTGAGCCAGGTCGCAGCCGAAATCCCGCAGCATCCGCATCGCTCCAGCGGTCTCCACGCCCTCGACGACGATGCGCAGGCCGAGCGCGTGGGCGAGCCCGACCGTCGAACGGACGATCGCCTCGGCCCGGCCATCGACCTCCATGCGTTGGATGAATGACTTGTCCAGCTTCAGCACGTCAACGGGCAGCTCCCAGAGCCTGGYCAGGGAGGAGTACCCGGTGCCGTAGTCGTCGACGGCGATTCCGATCCCCAGGTCGCGCAGCTCCCCGAGTACGGCGGCCGTGCGGACCCGGTCGAGCATCAACGTGGTCTCGGTGATCTCCAGCTCGAGTGCCGTCGGGCTCAGCCCGAAGCCGGAGAGCATGCCGCTGACCTGTTCGGGAAAGCCACGGTCCAGCAGGTCCGAGGCGGACAGGTTCACCGCCACCGCTACGTCGAATCCGGCGGAGTGCCACTGCCGGCACTGGCCCAGGGCGGTCTCCAACACCTCGATGGTCAGCATCCGGATGAAACCGGCCTGTTCGGCCAGGGGGACGAATTCCTCTGGCCCAAGCAGGCCGCGGCTGGGATGCCGCCAGCGGACCAGGGCCTCCACGGCATTTGCCTGCCCGGAATCGAGGTCGACCTTGACCTGGTAGTGCACCTCCAGCTGGCCGGTGCCGAGCGCCGCGCGCAGGGACTCGATCATGTYGAGGCGGACGAGGCTGTTCACGTCGGAGCCGGGACGGTAGGACTCCACGCCGGTGCGGCCCGACTTCGCGGCATACATGGCCACGTCGGCACGCTGCAACAGGATGTGGGCGTCCTCGGCGTGGTCGGGGTACACGGCGGCGCCGATGCTCGCGCCGACGTGCAGGGTCACCCCGCCGACGTCGAAGGGATCGCCGAGCACGGCCAGCACCCGGTCGGCGACGCGTTTCGCGGCCTCGATGTCCGCGTGTTCGAGCAGGACCGCGAACTCGTCGCCGCCCAGGCGGGCATGCAGGTCGCCGGGACGCAGGGCGTCGGAGATACGGGTTCCGACCTGCGCCAGCAGCGCGTCGCCCACCTGATGCCCCAGCGAGTCGTTGATCTCCTTGAACCGGTCAAGGTCCAGCAGGAGGAGGGCGAAGGTGTCCACCCCGGTGGCGCGCTGCTCGGCCTTCGTCAGCCGTTCGATGAAGCCACGCCGGTTTGCCAGGCCCGTCAGCTCGTCAGTGCGGGCCAGCACCTTGCTTTCGGCGAGCTGCTGGACCTCGATGAAGGTGAACGCGGCGCGGGCCAGGGCCGTCAGCACCGTGGCCGCGGCGAGTCCGACGGTGACCTTTGGCAGCTGGACCGTGGCGCCGAGGACGAGCAGACCGAGCGCGATCACGGTGAGCACCAGTGGGACCGCGATGACGCCCCAGCCGGACATCTTGGYCGGTGGGTGCCAGCGCGGTCGCAGCCAGGCGGCCAGGGCCGGCATGAGCACCGAGAACAGCCACAGCGTGCCGAGGAGGCCGGACCCGGGGTCCCTGTCCGTGGTGACGATGACCAGCAGGAGTGAGTCGGCTATCGCGAAGCCCACCAGCCCGATGCCCAGCAGCCACCACACCCGGCCGGGATGCCAGCCCAGCAGGCTGAACACCGTGACGATCAGCAGGATCAGCAGCAGGTCGGCGAGCGGATAGATCAGGTTCACCGTCATCGTCCACGCGCTGTAGCGCGGATACGCGTTCGCCATCGCCACGCCGATGCCGCTGGTCAGCGCGGCCACGCCGAGCAGGCCGACGAGCGCGTCCATCCAGATGCTCGTGTGCAGCCGGAGCACTCTTCTGCGTAGCAGGAGGATGACGGCGACATAGCACGCCGGATAGAAGAGCAGCCAGCCGAGATCGGCCAGCGACGGCCCGAGGTCGTCGTCCTGCCGGCCGGCGACCGCCGCGTTGTAGTAGATCGTCGCGCCTCCGTAGCTGATGAGCCCGGTGCCGAGCAGAGCCCAGGGGAGGCGTTCGCCGCGGATCAACACCGCCCGCGCCAGGCAGATCAGGCCCGAGCCGAGGGCGACGCCGTAACGCAGCGACCCGGTCTCGTTGCCGATGTGGGGCACGGTGACGAACGCGGAAACGGACAGGTAGACCGTGGCGACGATCAGGACGAGCTGGGTAATCCGGATCAGACGGAACCGGCACGGGGGAGGGAGAGAGGCGGTCAACCGGTCATCCCCCCGCAGAGTGGTGGAAACCTGTGCACGTGCCCGGCATCGTGCCGACGGCCATCGCCCGGTGCCGCGGCGACGACACCAGCGGCACCGACGGCCGTCTTGCCGGCCGGTTCGCCGAAGGCCGGTTCGCCGAAAAATATGATCTTTTATGGGTGCGCCGTGGGCGGGCGCTGGTGGCGACTCCCCCTCCGGCCCCTCTCCGGTGCCGCCATGGTGCCGACTCCGCAGATCCAGTAATCGACCGCCGCCGATGGCGACCGGTCCTGCGGGAGGAGTGGGACTACCTCCGTCGAGGGAAAGGGTACGGACACCCCGGAGGTCCCGCCACTCGGGCCTCATGTGACCATCATGACGGAGGCTTGGCCGGGCATGCCTACATTCTCGTGCATCTCAGCCTCTTGTCATTTATATATCGAAATTTGTTGCGATTTGCGGGCGTGGCGTTGGGTTCGGGTGGGGTGACCGCGCGCAGGCGTGGCCGTGTCGTCGACTCATCACGTCAGGGCGGCCCGATCATGGTCGCCGCGGCCGGAGGCTGCCGCCGCGCGACAGATGGGAAAATATCGGCTATGTCCCGCTTCCCGCGCTGGAGGCGGGGGAGGAGCGCACATGCGGATCGGTCTGCAACTACCCGACTTCACCTCCCCGCACGGTTCCGGGCGGCTCGGGGAAGATCTGGCCGAGGTGGTCCGCGTGGCGGACACGGTCGGATTCGACTACCTGGCCGTCATGGACCACTTCTTCCAGATCGCGATGGTCGGTCCGGCCGAGAACGAGATGCTGGAGGCGTACACGACGCTGGGTTTCCTGGCCGCCCACAGCCGCCGCGCGAAGCTGCTGACCCTGGTCACYGGGACGGTCTACCGGGAGCCCGGCGCCCTGGCGAAGATTGTCACGACGCTGGACGTGCTCTCCGGCGGGCGGGCCTGGCTGGGCATCGGCGCCGCCTGGTACGAACAGGAGGCGGTCGGTCTCGGTCTGCCGTTCCCGCCGCTGGCCGAGCGGTTCGAACGGCTCGAGGAGACGCTGCAGATCTGCCTGCGGATGTGGAGCGGTGACGAGAGCCCCTTCTCTGGCCGGTACTACCAGTTGGCCCGTCCACTGAATTCGCCGCAGCCGCTGACGCGGCCGCATCCACCCATCCTGATCGGTGGGGGTGGCGAAAGGAAGACGCTACGCCTCGTGGCCCGGTACGCACAGGCGTGCAACCTCTTCCCCGGTCCCGATCTGGCGCGCAAGCTCCAGGTGCTGCGTGAACACTGCGAACGCGAGGGTCGGAACTACGACGACATCCTCAAGACCGTGGTCTTCTCCTTTGACGTCGGACCGAGGGGGGAGAATGTGGCGAGGATTCTCGACGAGCTGAACGACCTGGCCGAACTCGGTGTCCAGGCGGTTCTCGGTGGCGTGCGCGACGTCTGGCACGTCGAGCCTCTGCACATACTCGGTGAAGAGGTGATTCCGCGGGTCGCCGGGCTCGCCGAGATCTCCTGACCCAGATCTCCAGGCCGGTCCCGAAGGGGGGCAGCTCGTTCTCGGCCAGGCCCGTGCGCGGCGCCGGACCCGGGGACCTCCCGTCAGCCCGAGCGGAGCCGCTGGTCATGAGTCCAACGCGTGTCGGCCGCACTGACCAGGGCAGCCGGCAGGCGATTACCCGGGCAGTCCGGTGACCGGACAGGAAACGGACCTTGAGGGATGTCCAGCGCTCGATTCCGACATTGTCGCCCGTCCGCGGTATCCGTCTGACTACTCTGCTGGTGGGAGAACTGGCGGGGCAGCGGAACGAGGTCGTTGGAACGAGGTCGTCGATGTCGAACGCGAAGCACCCGGGCTGGACTCCGAGTACTCTTCGTCGCTTCCGTGAGGCCCGGGGCCTGACGCAGGACGGGCTCGCCGAGCAGGTGCGTGGCCTCGCTGGGGGAGAAAACTTCACACCGCCCGCGGCGACCGCGGAAATGGTCCGTCGGCACGAGCTCGGGAAAGTATTCCCGGGAGTCGCCTATCGGCGTGCCTACTGCCTGCTATTCGCGGTCGCCGAGCCGGAGCTGGGGTTTCGGCCGGCCGAGCGGCTGCGGCTGCTCGCGCCGCACCGGTATGTCCGGGCGGTACGCGAGTTCGACGAGATCTGGCRCACCCTGCGGGAGACCGTCCCGGYCCCGGTGTTTCGGCCCCGCCCTGGGCACGGTGCGTCCCTAGTCGCCCCGCTTCGTCTACGACAGAGGCAGTAGTAGTAGTATTAATACTACTACTACTACTGTAGTAATGCGGGGCGGGATTTCTCCTGTCTGTGACGGTTCGTGGTGCGGACATCACGAGATGACGATCGGAGCGACCGTGGGGCCAACGGAGATCAACGGACTGCCTGCGCACGTCTTGCTCGTGCATGTGGTTGTCATCCTCGTGCCGCTGGCAGCGATGCTGGTGGTGCTGTCCGCGCTGTGGCCGGCGGYGCGKYGCCGRCTGGGCGTCATCACCCCGCTGGTCGCTCTGGTCGCGTTGGTGAGCGTGCCGCTCACCACCCATGCGGGGGAGTGGCTTGAGGCACGCGTGCCCTCGAACGAGCTGGTCCGCCGGCACGCCGAACTCGGCGACACCCTGCTGCCCTGGGCTGCCGGGCTGTTCGTCGCGGCCGCGGCGTCGTGGGTGCTCGCACGCCGCTCGGCCGCCACCGGAACGGAAACGGCTCCGGCGCGCACCGCGACCGGTCCCGGCCGGACGGTGCTCGTGGCGGTTCTCGCCGTGCTCGGCCTGGTCGTCGCCGCCGGTTCGGTCGTGCAGGTCTACCGGATCGGCGACAGTGGTGCCCAGGCCGTCTGGCACGGCAGCTTCAGCCGGACTCCCCTGCCCGGTGATGGGCCTGCCCGGTGATGGGCCTGCCCGGTTCAGGTGAAGGCCTGCGGACGAGGATCCTGCGGTACCGCAGGATCGGGACGGGCCGGATCGGCCTGGGCGGAGTGCTCCACCTCGAGCAGGGACTCCGCGTGYCGTTCGGCCTCGAACGCGGCGGCCCCACCCCGGACTCTGAACAGCCGTTTGCTCACGATGAGGTAGACGACGGCACCGACGTTGATGACAAGCGCTCCGATGCGCAGGACCGTGATCCGCTCGGTGAGTTCGTAGATCTCCAACGGCAGGAACGCCGACGTGGCGACGGCGGCGAAGTACTCGCCCCAGCGCTTGAGTAGCCATAGCCCGATCCCCTCGACGACCTGTACGGCGGCGTAGCCGAACAGCAGCAGCGCGACGAGGAGCAGGGTGTGGGGACGGGTGTGCAGGAGGTGGTGCAGGCGATCGATTGTAGGGGAATGGTCGAGATCGAGACGCAGGACGTCGGCCAGCGGGCGCGCCGCGGGCACGGCCCGGTCGAACAGCTGCTGGAGCTGCCCCTCCGATCGGCGGAACCGGAGGATGGCGTAGCCGATCAGGACCATGAGCAGCGCCCGGAGTATCCGTTCCACGGCGAGCAGCCGCAGGACCGTCGCGTCGCGCAGCGCCCGTCCGCGCAGGAGCAGCGGTGCGTCCTCAGCCGGTCCGGACAGGGCCGGCTCCCCGACGACGAAGTCGCCGCACCGTAGGCACCGCCAGCTGACACCGACGGCGGTCCGGGCGGTCAGYCGCTCGGCCAGCGATGTCTCGTCCGGACGGTAGGTGACGTGGCCCTTGCGGGCACACGTCCGCAGCTCCCAGTTCATCCGCGCCATCCACGTCCCACCCGTGTCTCCAGCCCGCCGCGCTTCTTCCCAACCTAGGCTGACACAGCTTGGCGCGAGAACCCGGTCCGTGGCGGGCGGCCGACCCGTGAGCACCCGGGTTRCAACCGACGGGCATGGCGGGTCGCGTGTCCCCGGCGGGGCACGTCGCAGAAGGGGGAGGCGCTGATCTGGGCGTTTCTGTCGGGCAGCTGGTCTTRGAGGCCAGTTTCGAGGTCCGACAGGGTCGACGATGAGCGCATCATCGCCGCTGGCGGCGTYGAGCGCACGTGGGCGCGGCGTGGCATTCACATCGGTGACTGTGATCATGGCGCTGGTGGTTGGTCTGACGTTTTTGTTCGGGTTCGGGAACGTCTGGCTGCTCGCCCTGAGGCTGGGCGTGCCGGTGTATGTGGCGCCGTTGGTGGCGCCGGCGGTGGATCTGT